>NZ_JBWKMK010000006.1:0-2898 GCF_056431365.1 Acinetobacter seohaensis | reverse complement strand
TCAGCTTGCTTCAAGATACTCATGATCAAGCTGTCTGAATACTTAGATGTTTTCATAGAAAATCTCCTTAAATCAAGGTTATTCGATTTTCTACTTTTAAACTCAATTATTTTTAGGGAGGATTACCACAAGACATTGATCGTGCAGTCAAACTATCGAAAACATTGGAGGATTAAAATGGTTAAAGTCGCTGATTTACCAAGTTTTGATATGGCTGAGTCACTCAAAACTGAAGAAGACATTGTGATGTATCTCAACATAGTTCTTGAAGAAAATGATCCAGCTGAATTAGCTCATGCCCTTGGCGTAATTGCCAAAGCTCGTGGCATGACTCAAATCGCTAAAGAAGCAGGGATTGGACGTGAAGCACTTTACAAAGCCCTACGTCAGGATTCAGCACCACGTTTTGATACGATTAATCGTGTAGTAAATGCATTAGGCTTAAAACTCACTGTACAACAGGCCCAAAACTTTAAAAAATATAGTAAAAATGGGAGCTTATAGCTCCCATTTTTTGACTTCGTATAACGTGTATTATGTTAATTTTAGGAAGTCTTTAGAGTTGGCCTTCAAGTAACTGACCTATTTCTAACCTGGTATAGCCACGTTCTTTAAAGATCAAAATAATTGCTTTTTTATAATCTTCAGAAGTAGAAGTCTTATACTTAGTTATCAGTTGATTCTCAGAATTCAGCTCAAGATCATTTTTGATGGTCAATACTTCGCTAGAGATCTTGTTAAAGATATTTAGGTTAAACATACAGGCACTCGTCATCCGTATTATAGCGGCCCGACTATAACGAATACCTGTCTTAGCTACGCTAGACACCCTTAGCCGCAAGGATTACAAATTAAGAAAAATTCTGCAAGTTTCTGCCTATTGAAAGAATAAATAATATCTCCCAAATGCCATCCATTTAACATAATGGTGGTTATACGAAATAAAAAAAAACCTAGGCACTGCATAGGTCTTAAATTTAAAAAAATACATAAAGATTAAGGCGCATGACACTTCAATCAAGCTATATTAATAATTACATACCATAGAAACAGCACCTTGATAGTTACCATTATTGCTCAAAGTCATACGGTAAATTGCACCAAGTACTAGGCTATTTGGTCCATTATCAGCTATGTTAAATGTACCGATCTGATTTGATTCACCTTGTTGTCCTACGATACCCAATAAGTTATAGCTGCTATAGTTATTGAATGAATCAACCCATCTCATTGATGAAGCAAAGGTAGTTTCATCACTGCCATTTTTTGCAGTAAATTTAACGTCGATATTGCCGTTAGGATTTAAGGTAATACTTCCATTATGAATGGATGGAGAAATAAATTTTTCAAATTGGCCACTATTGGTCACTTTTGCTTGAGTAGCATTAACATCAGTACAGTTAATTTGTTTGGTTTGGGCAGAAATACGCTTAGTAATGATTGGGGTAAATGCAAAATAAAAATAAGAGGCATTGCTATATTTGGAAATATCTGTTGATTTTATTTCCCCATTTTTTTCATAATTAAAAATTCCTTTGGTTACACGAGCAATCGTAAAGTTTTTATTTCCAGCAATTTCTTTCGCAACAATATCTCCTGTAATTTTGTAATCACCAAATTCGGTGATAATACCATCGGCATTTTGTTTTACAGAATCAAGTCTTGATGCACCAGAAGAATTAGGGTAGTCAAAAATAATATTGTAGGATTGTGATGGATTCAATTTTTCTAATACTGAACCAGTAGAAGTATCTGGTGTGGTGCCGCTGTTCCCTGTAGAGCTCGATGTACCATTCCCTGTAGAGCTCGATGCACCATTCCCTGTAGAGCTCGATGCACCATCACTGCCGCCGCCGCAGGCAGTTAAAGTAAGACCCAAAGAAATAACTAAAAAAGAGGTCTTAAATCGGTTCATGGTAATTCCTAGTTTAAAAGAATCAACTATAGTCTATTTTTAGAATACTGAAAATACGAACATCTTTTTATTTACAATAACTTAAGTGCATAAACCTACTTTTAAAGGCTTATTCAGCAAACAATGATTGATAGCTATTAACTTTATAGGCATATTTAATTCAAATATACCTCTCCTTTAACATAATGGCGATTATACGAATTGAACTTTTCTTCATCTAAGAATATAGTGTGATTAACAATGTTAATCATAGGAGCTTAACATGGCTTCAAATGCACTAGTCACTACTCGCATTAACGAAAACATTAAGCATGAAGCAACAGAAGTTCTTGCAACAATGGGCTTAACTGTCTCAGATGCAGTTCGCTTGCTGTTAACCAAGGTAGCGAAAGAAAAGGCTCTGCCTTTTGAAATTTGGCAGCCCAATCCTGAAACCATTGCTGCAATGGAAGAAGATCTAAGCAAAGCAAAGAGCTTCACTTCTGTTAAAGATTTGATGGCTGATCTAAATGCGGACGATTAAGTACACATCAGCATTCAAGAAAGACTATAAACGTGAGAAAAAAGGCAGCATCGAAATACATTAGATGCTGAACTACAAACTGTTTTAGAATTATTGCAAGCTGATGAAGCCTTGCCTGAAAAGTATCGTGACCATGCTTTGGTCAGTAATTGGGTAGGTCATCGTGATTGCCATATCAAACCTGATCTCGTTTTAATCTATAAGAAAACAGAAGAAGGTGAACTACTAATTTTGAAATTAGTTCGCTTAGGCAGTCATAGCGAATTAGCAATTTGAATGATGTAACCCCCAAAGAGCGTTGACATACTCCGTACTAAACCAGTGATTTAATGGGGAGCATGTCAGCCTTCATCGTCAGTTACTTGTCTTTTTGCATTGTAATCTGTTTTTCTAATTCAGCTATCCGTGCATTTGCATTAGTGAGTTGTGATTCCACATATTTGATCGAGCCTGATTTTTC
>NZ_JBWKMK010000005.1:0-59760 GCF_056431365.1 Acinetobacter seohaensis | reverse complement strand
GAAAATGTATATCGTTGGCAGAAGAAATTATTTAGACCAGTTATCAAAAACTTCATTGATGACTTTATTCTCGATAAAAATCATCTGCTACCACAGAGAATCTTTAAATAATAGTGCGTAAGTCCTATATACTTTTCACTCTTGCTCTAGTTTATTTGTGTAAACTCTGATTTATTTGTGGAACTGACAGCCTCCACCGACCAATGCCACAGCAGAAGCGGTATGATGCGGCGCACGGAAAGGACGCTGTCCAAAAGTATGCGGGCTGTTCGCCACGGAGTAGATACTGGCAACTTCTAAATTTTCTTGCATATTTAAGGGCGGTAAAATACTGGAAAGTCGGGATGCCAATAAGGTTTTACCGGTACCGGGTGGGCCTTTGAATAGCAATGAATGTCCACCTGCGGCTGCAATTTCCAAAGCGCGTCGTGGGCGTAATTGTCCTTTCACATCGACTAAATCAAATGAGGAGTGTGATAGCTGTGGCTGTGCAGTCGCGATGACTTTATCTAAAAGCTGGCTTTGTGCCAAATGTTCGCAAACTTGTTTTAAATGTGTGGCGGCAAAGACTTCAAAGTCTGGCAATTGAGCAGCTTCTTGTGCATTTTGTTCAGGTAAAACCAAACAATGCTGTGCCTGTTGGCAGGCAATCGCAATACTGAGTGTGCCTGTGGTGGGGCGTAATTGACCATCTAAAGCCAATTCTCCAATAAATTCTAAACCGTCAGTGCTCTGTTTGGGCAATTGTCCCGATGCAATTAAAATACCTAAGGCGATGGCTAAGTCTAAACGCGACCCATCTTTGGGCAAGTCGGCAGGCGCTAAATTAATGGTCAGACGTTTGGTCGGAAATTGAAAACCACTATTAATAATGGCAGAGCGTACCCGATCTTTACTTTCACGTACGGCAGCTTCGGCTAGACCGACAATGGTTAAAGAAGGTAAACCTTGACTTAGATGGACTTCAACTTCAATTGCAGGGGCGTGCAAGCCGAGCAGCCCCCGCGTATACACTTTGGCAAAAGACATTTTTATTATGATCCGTTTTGGTGCGTTATTTTTATAATGTTTGGTTTTTGTACTTAAGCACTCAATTGGTGCTTATTTTTTGAGTTGGATTTTCTGTTCTAGTACTTCAACCTGTTTTAACAATTCATTTAAACGTAAGTTGGCATTATTGAGCGCAGTACGTTGGCGGTCTAGCTCATCTTGCGAGACCAAATCCATTTTGGTGACCGCCTCATTGAGCAAAGCACGTAAATTATGTTCTAAATCTTTTTTAGGTTGTTCAACTTGTTCCAAAATGGCTTGTAATAAAGTTTCAATCATTGTTGTTTCCACAAAGATGGAGAAAATGGAGGCAGTGTAGCACTGGTCTTGAATAGACTATAGCATTTCAGACGAAATATGGATTTATTCGATGAGTAAAATCGTAAATCTTCTAGTAAATATGTCTATTTTTTGAAGATCAAAACCATATAAATGTATAAAATAAGGTATAAAGAAAACTCATGTCACGGTTTCTAATTTCCCCCGACCTTAGAACTTTGGCATGGAATTTGAACATAAAACCTTACTGGTGAATTAAGCCGAAGGAAAACACACATGAAGCTCGTAACTGCAATTGTAAAACCCTTTAAATTAGATGATGTGCGTGAAGCATTATCTGAAATTGGTGTTCAAGGGATCACCGTAACAGAAGTCAAAGGCTTCGGTCGCCAAAAAGGTCATACCGAACTTTATCGTGGCGCCGAGTACGTCGTTGACTTCTTACCTAAAGTTAAAATCGAAATCGCAATTAGCGATGAAATGGTCGATTCGGTGATTGAGTCAATCACTCGTGTTGCTAGTACAGGCAAGATTGGTGATGGCAAAATCTTTGTGACTAACCTCGAACAAGTCATCCGTATTCGTACAGGTGAAACGGGTGCGGATGCTGTTTAAAAGATGGCATGAAGTTTGCTGAGTACCTAATAACTCACAAAAACAAAGGTCGGGGGACACAAATGAAAAAAATGCTACTTGCGCTGAGTCTATCAGGCGCACTCCTCGGTGGTTCTGTTGCTTGGGCTGAAGAAGCCGCAACAGCCACCACTCCAACTTCAGATGTGGCAGTAACCACTGTCGAAACATCTCCTATCGAAACAACTACAGATATTGCAGCACCTGCAACATCCACTACAGAAAACAGCATATCTGCACCACCAGAAGCTGTTTTAGATACAGGCGATACGGCTTGGATTTTAGTTTCTACCGCTTTGGTACTGCTCATGACCATTCCAGGTTTGGCACTGTTTTATGGCGGTATGGTGCGTAAGAAAAATGTACTCAATACTATGGCTTATAGCTTTGTAGCAGCAGCCGTGGTCAGTATTGCCTGGGTGGCAGTGGGCTATAGTTTGGCTTTTAGTGAAGGTAATGCCTTTATTGGTGGCCTAGACAAAGTCATGCTGGCAGGCATTGGTACAGAGGCTTTAAGCGGCAGTATTCCTGAAATTCTATTTGTGATATTTCAAATGACCTTTGCCATCATTACTGTGGCAATTATCAGTGGTTCAATTGCAGAACGAATGAAGTTTGGTGCCTTTGTTGCCTTTATCGCGATTTGGGTGGTCGTGGTCTACGCACCAATTACCCACTGGGTATGGGGTGGTGGTTGGTTAGGCAATGATGGTGCTCTCGACTTTGCTGGTGGTACTGTTGTTCATATTAACTCGGGTGTTGCAGGTTTAGTTGCTGCATACATGTTGGGCAAACGTATGGGCTTGGGCCGTGAATCTATGGCTCCGCACAACCTGACTTTGACTGTACTGGGTGCAAGTTTACTCTGGGTGGGCTGGTTTGGTTTCAACGGTGGTTCTGCTTTAGGTGCCAATGGTGCAGCGGGTTATGCCTTAGTTGTGACTCAAGTGGCAGCCGCAGCCGCAGCAATTGCATGGCTTGTAGCAGAAAAACTGGTACGTGGTAAAGGTTCTGTATTAGGTGCTGCATCGGGTGCTGTAGCAGGTTTGGTGGTGATTACTCCAGCAGCAGGTTTTGTGACTGTTGGTGGTGCATTAGCGATGGGTTTAATTGGTGGTGTGGTCTGTTTCTGGGGGATTACTGCCTTAAAACGCGCCCTGAAAGCTGATGACTCTCTAGATGCCTTTGGACTACATGGTGTAGGTGGTATTGTTGGTGCAATTTTAACAGCCTTCTTTGCCAGCGAGTTTATTATGGGCGATGCTGCACCAAGCAACTTGATGAGCCAACTTTGGGTGCAAGTTGAAGGTGTGTTAGCGACCATTGCTTACTCTGCTGTACTGACTTTCATCATCTTAAAAGTAATTGATCTAACCATTGGTATTCGTGTGGCTGCAGAAGATGAGCGTATGGGACTCGACTTAAGCCAACATGGTGAACGTGTAGAATAATCTAGACAGTACATAATCAATATATTGTGTAAAACAGCCCTTCGGGGCTGTTTTTTTTCTATATGTTGCGTAAAACTCTACAAAGTTTGGAATTTTTGCTACACTGCATTTTCATTCAAATTTGTGCAATTAAACCGCTATGCATTGTCCATTTTGCAACACTGCAGACAGTAAAGTGATTGACTCACGTTTGGCGGCAGAAGGCTGCCAAATTCGCCGACGTCGTGAGTGTATTGGCTGTGGTGAACGCTTTACCACCTTTGAAAGTTATGAAGTGGTTATGCCACGGGTGATTAAATCCGATGGTAAAAGTGAGCCTTTCGATGAAGCCAAGTTACGTCGTTCGTTAATGCATGCTTTGCAAAAACGTCCCGTGACCCAAGAGCAAATTGAAACGGTACTCAGCGACATCCAATTACAAATTCGCCGTTTGGGAGAGCGTGATGTGAAATCACGTACCATTGGTGAGGTTGTTATGCAGGCTTTATTTGCATTGGATCATGTTGCTTATGTACGTTTTGCCTCGGTGTATCAAGACTTTCAGGATGTCGAAGCATTCCGTCGCCAAATTGAACAAATGCAGTCGCGTGAGCAATAAAGCGCAATGCCATCATCTATTCCACAGCAACCATCCATGATTGAACTCAATACTGACGCGCAACCCGATGATCTTTTTTGGATGCGTCGTGCCATTGAACTGGCACGTTTGGGGCAATACAGCACTAAGCCAAATCCGAACGTGGGCTGCGTTATTGTTAAAGATGCCCAATTATTGAGCGAAGGTTTCCATCCTCGTGCAGGACAGCCACATGCCGAAGTCTTTGCTTTGCGTCAGGCCGCTGAACAAGCGCAGGGTGCAACTGCTTATGTGACTTTGGAACCTTGTGCACACTATGGGCGCACACCACCATGTGCCAAAGCCTTGGTCGATGCAGGCGTGGCTAAAGTGGTTGTGGCTTGTCCAGACCCGAATCCATTGGTGGCAGGTAAAGGCGTTCAGATTTTACAGGATGCAGGTATTCAGGTTAGCGTGGGCGTGGCAGAAGCTGAAGCGCGTCAGTTAAATTTAGGCTTTTTAAAAGCCATGGCTACGGGCATGCCCTATGTGCGTTTAAAAGTAGCTTCAAGTTTGGATGGTCGCACGGCAATGGCTTCGGGTGAATCCAAATGGATCACAGGCACGGCTGCACGTGCCGATGTGCAGCATTGGCGGGCAATTTCTGCTGCAGTATTAACGGGGATCGACACGTTACTGGCCGATGACTGTCTGCTTAATGTACGCCACTTAGAGGGTGTAGATGACATCCACAGCGTAGTACAACCCAAACGGATTATTTTAGATCGCCAAGGTCGTTTGCCTTTGAGCGCACAAATTTTGCAGCAGCCTGAAACGGTGATGGTGATGGGACCGTATCGTGCAGAGTTGGCTGCTTTGGGCGTGTTACAATTGGAACCGCAACCTTTAGCCACCTTACTTGCCCAATTGGTACAGCAACATCAAATTTATGATGTATTGGTTGAAGCGGGAGCAACCTTATCGACCGCTTTCTTACAGGAAGGTTGGGTCGATGAAGTGATCAGCTATGTGGCACCTACATTGTTAGGGCGCTCGGCTCGTGCCATGTTTAATGCAGAATTTGAACAGATGGCAGAGCAACTTCGATTTAAACTTTGCGATGTCACTCAATTGGGTGATGACGTGCGCCTTAGGTTAATTCCTTCTCAAGAGACACTATGAGTTCAGAGTCAACGGTTTATCACAAACGTCGCCATGCGGCACGCACCACTGATGAATACTTATTCCATCAGTTAGTGCCTTATTTGGGCAATAAACGCCGTTTACTGCATCTGATTTTAGAAGCACTTGAACAGACAGGAACGCTGCATCCTAAAAATGGTCGTGCGCCAATTTTTGCCGATTTTTTTGCAGGTTCAGGAGTGGTATCACGTTTGGCGCGCCAAAATGGTTATCGAGTGATTGCCAATGATTGGGAACCGTACAGCCATGCCTTAAACCATGCGATTTTGGCCTGCACTGAAGCACCTGCGTTTAAAGAATTAGGCGGCTATCAAAAAGCCATTGATTATTTGAACCGTTTGCCTGAAGTCAAAGGCTGGGTGACGCATAATTTGTGTCCGCGCAATGATGAGATTTATGACCCAAGTCGTGACCGTTTGTTCTTTAAACGTCGAAACGGCATGCGCATAGATGCGATTCGTCAACAAATTGCCACGTGGCAAGCGCAGGGCGCCATTGATGATGTCGAAATGTCAGCATTATTGGCACCGTTGCTGTATTCTGCCAGTTTTGTCAGTAATACTAGTGGAGTGTTTAAAAGCTTCCACCATGGCTGGGGCGGCAAAACTCAAACTGCGCTCGAACGAATTGAATCGTTATTGTGGCTCACGCCAAGCCGTTTTTGTGACATTGGCGAAGCCAATAAACCTGCTGCAGAAATGTGGTGTGTCGATGCACAGCATCTTGCTAATCAAATGAATGGTTTTGAGGTGGATGTGGCTTATTTAGACCCACCGTATAATCAACATGCTTATAGCAGCAACTATCATGTTTTAAATGCCTTAACCTTATGGGATCAGGTCGACTTACCAACCCCAGACACCAAAGGCTTTAAAAGTGGTATTGACCGTGCATGGCGCAAAGAACGTCCAAGTCCATACAACTCATCCAAACATGCCAAAGAGGCGTATGAAACCTTATTGGACACCATTAATGCACGTTTTATTCTAACCAGTTATTCTACTGATGGTAATATTAGTGCCACAGACTTGTTACAAGCCAATTTAAAACGCGGTCGAGTGACGTTATTGACCCAAGATGTTCCCCGTTATCGCGTGAGTAAACAGCGCCAGTCCGAGCGGGCGCGCGTACTAGAATTTATTGTGATTACTGATACGCATGCCAAGTCCGGCCCACCTATTCGCCAGTTATTAGGACAACTCTACCACTTTGCAGAATTGGGTGGTGTAGATACCTCAGGCGTGAGTACCCAATTGGCGTTGTGGTAAATCCACAAATCCTCAGTGAATGAGAGAGAAGATTATGTTTACAGGCATTATTGAAAGTTTAGGTAAAGTAGAAAGCCTGCAAAGTGTGGGCGGTGATGTACGTTTGCGTATTCAGACCGATTTGGATATGTCGGATGTGCATTTGGGCGATTCAATCGCCACCAATGGTATTTGCCTGACTGTGATTGAATGGGGCGACAATTGGTATGCCGCAGATGTTTCCCGTGAAAGTTTGAACCGTACCACTTTAGGGACATGGAAAGTGGGTCAGCCTGTCAATGTCGAAAAAGCCATGTTGCCGACCACACGTTTTGGTGGACATATCGTAAGTGGCCATGTTGATGCAGTCGGTGAAATTACGCTGGTACGTGAAGATGCACGTTCAATTTACTATGAAGTGACTGCACCTGCAGAAATTGCCAAATATTTGGCAGAAAAAGGTTCGGTGACCGTCGATGGCATCAGCCTGACCATTAACCATTTACGCGGCAGTGTTATCAGTCTGAATTTAATTCCACACACGGCAGAGCGTACCAATATTGGCACATGGAAAGTTGGCAGCAAGGTCAATTTAGAAGTGGATGTCTTGGCGCGTTATATTGAGCGTTTGCTCTTGGGTGATAAAGCTGCAGAAACTACGCAGCAATCTAAAATTAGCATGGAATTCTTGGCTGAAAATGGCTTTTTAAAATAAGCACAGAGCCGAATGAAATTTAAACAGTCTGATTGAAAAATTAGACTGTTTTTTTGTTTTTAGGGATAATTAAAAAGATAAAGATGTTTTTTTCATCATAAACACCCCTTTGGTTTAATGTAGATGATTGATTTTTTAATGAATTTGGAACACTGGCTGCCATTATTACTCGATAATTATGGTCTGTGGATCTATGCCATTTTGTTTCTGATTATTTTTGCAGAAACAGGTTCTGTGTTCATGTTCTTTTTACCAGGCGATAGTTTGCTGATCGCAATTGGTGCCTTGTGTTCCACCACCGATGTGGTGCATTTGCACTATATGGGGATTTTACTTTTTGTCGCGGCAGTCTTGGGATATAGCGTCAACTATTACACTGGACGAATTCTAGGGGTGAAGTATTTTCATCAACATTCACGTTATTTCAAACCTGAATATATTGTCAAAACCAACCATTATTTTATGAAACATGGTGGCAAAACTATTTTAATGGCGCGTTTTATACCGTTTGTTCGTTCATTTGCACCATTTGCTGCAGGGTCAGGGCACATGCCTTTGGCGACCTTTAGTTTTTATAATGTGGTGGGTGCTGCCGTATGGATTTTTTCTTTAATGGCAATAGGTTATGGCTTGGGTAATATTTTGTCTTGGTTGGGTGATTGGATTTAAATTCCTCATTTTTTCTATTTTCTTATTCTAAATCCACCGCGATAACTAAAAAAGTGGATTGATGGCCACAAAAAAAGCCCACCGTGTGGACTTTTGATCTGGTTCAGTTTTAGTGTTTGGTGACAATTAACTCTGTGCCACCCAAGCGCGGGCTAAAAGTATCGTTACTTTGAATTGAAAACTCCCCCTTTTCCGCTTCTTTAGACAAGTACATGCTTAATGATTGGAAATCTGCACGACTGATCCATAAATCCTGAGCACGAATACTCCACTGTTCGCCCGCATTAAGATGGTCGATTTTGCCTGAAATTTTCGTCAAGATATCCATTTGAAACCCATGATTACAAAAGTCATTTAAAGGAGATAAAAGTTGAGAATTCAACTTTTTCTGGATGATTATCATGTGACAAAATTATTTCATTTTGATGACATTGGGTTTAAGACTTTGGGCTAATTGGGGATAAAAAGTAAAATTATTCTTTAGAAAAATTTGAATTTTTTAAGATATAGTCAATTTCTTCTTGGGCTGCAGCATGTAGTCGCGCACGAAAGATCGTTACCGCCTGCTCAATTTGAGTTTCGGCTTCTAGCTCTAAACGCAAACGTACACTTTCAAGTTCAGAAACAATTTGATCATCACTTACCGCAGTTGCGGCTTGATTAAAAGTCACTGCAGGTAATTCAGGATTTTGCTCATAACGTGCAGTATAGTTTGAAATTTCCTGATCCAGACTTTGACGCATCAACTCAAGTGCTTGAGTTTGTTCTGCAAAGCGTTGCGCTTCATCTTGCTGTAGCTGTGCAGCATAAGCGGCTTGTTCTGCACGTTGCTGTTCTAATTTGAGTTCGAGTGCCAATTGGCGACGTTGCCGTGCTTCTTCAATCAAACGTGCTTTCAGGTCAGCATAGGCTTGTTCAATTTTTTCCTGTGATTGTTGCTGAGCGCGCTGATCTTCTGCAATCCAGTTGTGTAATTGCGTTTCAGGTTGCAAGACCTCACAAATTCGATGCAGATCATCCATAAATGTCTGGCGCACAGCCTGAGGCGCGGTTAACCAGCGCTGTTTAAAATCTGAGCCGACATTTAAAGTCACCGCATCTCTCCTTATTTTGAGCAGTATTTTTAAAAAAACGTTTTAAAATTAAAGCTTAAACGTCTGTGGTTCTATGCCCAAACGTCGATATTGTTTAAATTTTTCACGTCCAAGCACTTTAGCTGCTTCGTGATTTTCAATAATCTCAATAATGTGACTAAATTTTGCATAGGCTTCAAGTGCCTGACTGTTAAAATTAAACATAATCCAGTCCGATTGCTGCGGTAATTCGGCAGAAATACATACGCTGGCCTGTGTTTGGTTAATGCCATGCGGAATAAAACTGCTGGCATCAAAACTCCACAGACGCTCATCCAATATTTGCTGTAACTCTGGATCAGGGCAATGCAGCCAAATGCGTGCCTGCTGCCGCAAAATTTTGCGGCATAAACGGCAAGTGCTTTCCACTTGCCGTTCAGGACTTTTTTCAAACAAATAAAAGCTAACTTTAGCCATTATTGCTTGCACGTTGTGCGAGGAACTGCATCAATAACGGTACAGGACGACCTGTTGCGCCTTTATTGCTGCCTGAATTCCATGCAGTGCCTGCAATATCTAAGTGTGCCCAGCGGTAGTCACGAGTAAAGCGTTGCAAGAAGCACGCTGCGGTAACTGAACCTGCTTTAGGACCACCAATATTGCCAATATCGGCAAATGGTGAATCCAGTTGTTCTTGGTAATCGTCAATCACGGGCATACGCCATACACGGTCAAATGCGGTGAGTCCCGCAGCATCTAATTCCGCCGCAAGCTCATCATCTGGGGTAAACATGCCTGTCAGTACCGAACCGAGTGCAACCACGCAAGCGCCTGTTAAAGTCGCAATATCAATCACCAAAGCAGGGTTGAAGCGTTTCACATAGGTTAGGGTATCGCACAGCACCAAACGACCTTCGGCATCGGTATTTAAAATTTCGATGGTTTGGCCGCTCATACTGGTCACAATATCACCCGGGCGAGTGGCTTTGCCTGACGGCATATTTTCTGCAGCGGCAATCGTGCCGACCACATGGATAGGTAAACGTGCTTCACACAGCGCGCGCATGGTGCCTAAAACTGAAGCAGAACCACACATATCAAATTTCATTTCATCCATCCCTAAGCCGGGTTTGAGTGAAATGCCGCCTGTATCAAAGGTGATGCCTTTACCGACCAATACCACAGGTGCTTCATCACGCTGTGCTTGATATTCGAGGCTAATAATGCGCCCAGGACGGTCTGAACCCTGACTGACTGCAAGGAACGCACCCATGCCTAGTTCCGCCATTTGTGCTTCATCTAAAATGGTGACTTTGAGCAAGTCTGGAAACTCTGCCGCCAAGGCCTGAGCCTGTTCTGCCAAATATTCAGGGAAGCAAATGTTGCCCGGACGGTTACCCAAGTTACGCGCCATGTTTTGCCCTGATTGCACGGCTTCAATTAACTGCAACTGATTAGCAGTGAGTGAGCTTTCTTTGGCAATTAAGTTAATCTGTTCAAGGTTAAATTCATTCTTTTTGCTTTTGTATTCATCAAAAGCATAGGCTGCTTGGGTCAGGCTGAGTGCAAATACATAATGCAGCTCGCTAGGCAGGGCAGACAAGTCAATGCTGATCTGTTTAAATTTTTTTTGTGAAGATTTGATAATGCTTTGTGCAATTTTTGCCAGCTTTGCGGCTGGTAATTCTTCGGTTTTACCCAAACCGATCAGGTTGCTATTGGCGCATTCAACAACGCTAGCCACCAAACTTAAACTTTCATTAAAGCCTGCTTTAAATTGTGTCGCTTGAATAATGCTGTCTAAATCCTTGATTTGATAAGCAGCAGTTGCCTGTGGCACCTGTTCTGCAGCCACTAAAATTGACAAAGATTCACTCGCGCTGTGTTCTTGGAATGAGGGACTTAAGCTAAATTTAATCACTGGATTTTATGCCTATCTAAATGTGCAAACTATGCAACCATTGAAACATTTTTATGCGTCGAGTTTCAATGTATAACAAGGCGATAGGTTTTATATTTTCAACATTCAGGTAAACTAACGCGAATTGGATTCCCTCACATTTTGGAAGAAATAATTTGATTATTCGGCGTTATTTGGTCAAGCAAGTTGTGTCGACATCCTTGGTTGTGATTGCCTTACTGACTTTGATCATGATGGGTGGTCGCTTGATCAAGTATTTTGGCGTGGCGGCACAAGGGCGTTTGGATGCGAGTATTTTATTCAGCATCATTGGCTATCGCTTGCCTGAATTTTTGACGCTGATCTTACCTTTGGGTTTCTTTATTGGTTTGATGTTGGTATTTGGTCGTTTATATGTCGACCATGAAATGGCGGTGCTCAATAGTAGTGGTGTGAGTCGGCATCAACTGGCACGTTTATTGGTGCCAATGACCTTGGTATTTCTAATCGTTCAAGGTTTCTTAATGCTGTGGGCATCACCGTGGGGACTGCGTCAGTTTGAAGCATTGACCACCAGTCAGGCAGTACGCACAGGTTTTGATTTGGTGCGACCCAAAGAATTTATTTCTTCAGGGCCATATACCATTTACGCAGGCGATCTGTCCGAAGATCGTAAAAACCTGAAAGATATTTTCTTTTATCAACGTGCAGAAAAAGCAGGTCGTCCTGATGTCATGATTCTGGCAAAAGAAGCGACACGGGTAGAGTTGGAAAATGATCCTGCCAATGTGGTGGATTTGGTCGAAGGGCGTCGTTATGAAATATTTCCGGGCACAGCCAAATATTCACAGGCAGAATTCCAAAGTTATCGTTTACGTTTAGAAAATGATAAAGAAGCCAAATTTGAAAGTGCCGAAGTAGAAGCCTTAACCACCTCGCAACTTTGGAAAAACCGTGCAGACCCTGTGGTCGCAAGTGAACTGGGATGGCGTATTTTTGTGCCTTTTGCGATTGTGGTGGCGTTGTTTTTAGCCGTGGCATTGTCAGAAGTTAGTCCGCGTCAGGGGCGTTATTTAAAACTGTTTCCTGCCTTGTTAATTTTCGCCAGTTTGATTGTGGCGCTCATGGCGGTTAAAACCCGTATCAGCAAACAAGAAATGGGTATGCTTGCTTATCCGTTGGTGTTGTTGGCTTATGCGATTGCGGCAGCCTTGTTCTCACGTAAACAAAAACTAGCACCTAAAATTAAGCAGCAAATTCAGCGAGTGAGGTCTTAAGATGTTGGCACGTCGTATAGTTGCAAAACACGTCACCAAGACCACTGCACTGGCTATGTTTGGTGCAACGGCAATTTTGTCTGGTTTGCAGGTGTTGTTTACCTATTTAGGCGAATTGGGTTCACTCAATGAAAACTATAGTGCATGGCAGGCATTGCTGTATGTATTGTGGGGTGCGCCAAATTATCTCTATGAAATTTTGCCGATTTCTGCCTTGATTGGCGCAGTGTTAGGCTTGGGTACGTTGGCATCCAACAGCGAATTGATTGTGATGCGTTCTGCAGGGATTAGCCTGTGGCGTATTGTGGGATGGGTGATTCGTTCCGCCATGGTATTGGTACTGCTGTCTTTTGTGCTCAGTGAATGGGTGATTCCATACACCAATGAACAAGCCAAAAGTGTTAAAAGTCACCGTAGCGTCGCTGAGCTGGGTGAAGTTCGTGGCTATTGGTCGCGCGAAGGCAATCGTTTTATTTATATTGACTACGCCAATGCCCAAGGGCAGCTCAAAAATGTACAAGTGGTCGATTTTGATGATAATTATCGCTTGCGTGGTACATTGTCTGCAGATCAGGGACAGTTTGTTAAAGACGGTAGTTGGTTGCTCAATCAAACTGAACAGATGGATATTTTGCAGGCGGGCAACGCGACTTTAGCTAAAAACAGCGAACAGGCTTTGGCTTTAGCATTGCAACCGAAATATGTGCACATGGTCACCATCGACCCTGAAGATTTATCCCCAAGTCAATTGGTCAGTTTCATGAGTTATATGCATGAATACAGCCAAGTACCCAAAACCTATCAACTGGCGTTCTGGCAAAAACTTGGTGCACCCTTTGCGCTGATTGCTTTGGTGGTGATTGCTTGCTCCTTTATTTTTGGGCCGTTACGTCAGCAATCTATGGGTTTCCGTTTGGTGATTGCTTTATTTGTCGGCTTAACCTTCTTTTATTTACAGGATTTCTTGGGCTATGCCAGCTTGGTCTATGCACCATCGCCTGCGTGGTTCGTATTTATTCCTATTATTCTGATGTTTGTCATCGGCGGTTACTTACTGCATCGTGCGCGTTAAGTGCGGGCCGATGCTGCTGCTTTTTCCGTATGATTGGGTAAACCTATCTGAATCAGTGGCGGAAACCATCTTCTGAACATAGAGTCTTGACGCAAAATTCGTTAAGATAGCATGATTAATTTGTAGACGAAAAAGAGTATTGATTATGGCGGATGCAACTGCTGGCAAAATCCCTCACGTATTGGTGATTATGGATGGTGTGGGTCATCGCGAAGCGGTCGAAGACAACGCGTTTTTAGCAGCGAAACGACCAAATTTGACTGCTATGCAGGAAAAGCATCCGCATGGTTTGATCTCTGGTTCAGGTGAAGATGTGGGCTTGCCAGATGGTCAAATGGGTAACTCTGAAGTTGGTCACATGAACTTGGGTGCAGGACGTGTGTTGTACCAAGACTTTACCCGTATTACCAAAGACATTCGTACAGGCGCTTTCTTTGAACATGAAGTGTTGGTCGATGCGGTAGAAAAAGCCAAAGCAGCCAACGGTGCAGTGCATCTGCTTGGTTTATTGTCTGAAGGCGGTGTGCATTCGCATGAAGATCATATCGTGGCGATGGCAGAATTGGCATTAAAACGTGGTGCAAAAGTTTATCTACATGCCTTTTTAGATGGCCGTGATACGCCACCAAAAAGCGCGCAGCCTTCTTTGGAAAAACTGGACGCATTATTTGCACAATATCCAAATCAAGGTCGTATTGCCAGCCTGATTGGTCGCTACTATGCGATGGATCGTGACAACCGTTGGGATCGTGTAGAACAAGCCTATCGTCTACTTACCGAAGGTGAGGCAGTACGCACTGCGGCAACTGCGGTTGAAGGCTTGGCAGCGGCTTATGCGGCAGATGAAAGCGACGAGTTTGTTAAAGCCACCCGTATTGGTGAAATTGCCAAAATTCAAGATGGCGACAGCGTGGTGTTTATGAACTTCCGTGCTGACCGTGCACGTGAATTGACCAAAGCCTTTGTGGAACAGGATTTTGCTGGTTTTGAACGTAAAGTTGTGCCGCAATTATCTAAATTTGTGATGCTGACCCGTTATCAAGCCAGCATTGCTGCGCCAGTGGCGTACATGCCAGAAGATTTGAAAAACTCGATTGGTGAATATTTATCAGACTTGGGCAAAACACAATTGCGTATTGCTGAAACTGAAAAATACGCACACGTGACGTTCTTCTTTAGTGGTGGTCGTGAAGATGAATATCCGGGTGAAAAACGTATCCTGATTCCATCGCCAAACGTAGCAACCTACGACTTAAAACCTGAAATGAGCGCTTATGAAGTGACTGATGAACTGGTTGCAGCCATTAATTCAGGTGAATATGATTTGTTGGTAGTGAACTATGCCAATGGCGATATGGTCGGTCATACTGGTGTGTTTGATGCAGCTGTCAAAGCAGTGGAAGCAGTAGATACCTGTTTGGGTCGTGTCTATGAAGCGGTGATGGCGAAACAAGGTCACATGATTATTACAGCTGATCATGGTAACGTCGAGCAAATGCAAGACTATGACAGTGGTCAGGTACATACTCAGCACACCACTGAATTGGTGCCATTCATTTATGTAGGCCCAACTCAGGCCACCATTTTGGAAGGTGGTGTGTTGGCAGATGTTGCACCAACTTTATTGAATTTGATGCAATTGCCAGTGCCAGCAGATATGCAAGGTCGCAACTTAATTCGCTTACAGGCATAACCCTCGATACAGGTAGATGATGGAATGACGGCTCACAAAATTTATGCGGTTGTGTTGGCAAGCGTGTTGTGTGCCAGTCATTCGAGTGTTTGGGCTGCGCCAGATTGGGAGTTAGATGGCCCTACACTACAACAGGACTATGTCGATGTGCCTGTAGAGTCGATACAGGAATTTGTACAAATCTATGGCATTGTCAAAGACAACTATGTGACTGAAAAAAGTGATGATGCCTTGTTTCAGCAAGCCATTCGTGGCTTGGTGAGCGGTTTAGACCGTTATTCACGCTATTTAACTGCTGAAGAATATAAACAACTTTTACAATATACCGAAGGCGACTTGGCCTCGGTTGATTTTACTTTGCGCTATGACGCTGCCCAGCAACATTGGGTCATTCAAAATTTAAGTGCCAATGCCGACTCGGCTAAACAAGGGCTGAAGAATGGCGACAGCCTATTTAAAATTGATAACCAAGAACTGAAAAAGCTGAGTGCAGATCAGGTCAATAACCTGCTCACAGGCTCAGTGGGATCGACTGTAAGCGTACAACGTGCAGCCAATCAGCCTGAAATTATGTTGGTACGCAACAAAAAAGTAGAAACCGATATTCAGGCGCAGATGCTTTCTAATCAGGTCTTGTTGTTAAAAGTACGTGTGTTTCAGCAAGACACCGCCAATGAAATTAAACGCTTAATTGAAGAACATAGCACGCCACGCTTAAAAGCCGTATTGATTGATCTGCGTAATAACCCAGGAGGCTTACTGTCTGCTGCGGTGGAATCTGCCGATTTATTTTTAAATCAGGGTGTGATTGTATCGACCAAAAGTCGTTCTGAAGGCGATCAACAATTTCAGGCGTTACCTAGCTTTGAATTTCAAAATTTAAAAGTCGGAGTACTGATTAATCATCGCTCTGCATCTGCGGCAGAAGTCTTTACCGGTGCTTTAAAAGACCATTCACGCGCTTGGGTGATGGGCGAAAAAAGTTATGGCAAGGGGGTGGTGCAAAAACTGTTCCCACTTAGCGATGGTGCTGCCTTACAAATGACGGTTTCGCATTATTACACCCCACGCGAGCAAATGATTGAAGGGGTTGGGATTCAGCCGAATCAGCAATATATTCAAAGTCCTGAAATGAAAGAAGAGGCTTATCTTGAGCATGTGGCAGATTTACTGCTGAGCCGCCGTTAAGTCTCATCTGAGTAACACGTATTTTTAGACAGTCTTCATTGTTTAGCGTTTACTCATCTTCAGTATCTAATCCAAACTTTTTCAGACGATAGCGCAAAGAACGGAAAGACATGCCCAATTTTTTTGCTGCCAACGTACGGTTCCAGTGGGTCAGGTGCAGCGCATTCAGTAAAATGTCTTTTTCTACTTTTTCCAAGTAGGCTTCTAAACCTTCTTCAGGCAGTTTGCGTCCTGTCAGCAATACATCTGTCACGATCTGCTGTGGTGTTTCTGCTGTAGGTTGTGATTCAGTGGTTGCTGTATTGCTCATACTGAATTGGCGCAAGGGTGCGGTTTGTAAGTGTTTGAGATCAATAACATCATCATCACTCAGGGTAATGGCACGTTCAATAATATTGCGTAACTCACGCACATTACCCGGATAGTACTGTTCTAATAAAAATTGCTGGGCACGAGGTGTCAGTTGTTTGGCAGGAATGTCCCATTCTTGTGCAACTTTTTGAATGAAGTGGTCTGCCAATAACAGAATATCTTGTCCACGTTCACGCAAGGCAGGCAAGACCAAATCCATCACGTGAATACGGAAGAATAAATCCTGACGGAAACGTCCTTGCTGAACCAAACTTTCTAAGTCCTGATGACTGGCGCTGATCACACGAAAATCGACATCAATTTCACTATCTGAACCCACAGGACGGATGCGCTTTTCCTGAACGGCACGCAGCAGTTTGACTTGCATGCTCAGTGGCAGTTCGGCAATTTCATCTAAAAATAAGCTGCCACCATGTGCAGATTGAATCAGACCTTGTTTGTCTTGAGTCGCTCCTGTAAAGCTACCTTTTTTGTGTCCAAATAGCTCGCTTTCCATGAGTTCGGTGGGGATTGCACCACAGTTAATTGCAATAAATGGTCCTTCGTTGCGGTTACTTAAACGGTGAACCAAATTGGCGACAACTTCTTTCCCCGTACCCGATTCGCCTGTAATAATTACAGGCGCTTGCGAGCGCGCAATTTTTTTGATGGTGCTGCGCAATTGTTGAATAGGCAAAGACTGCCCAATCAACATTTTATATTCAAGCTGATCTTGGCTGTGATGATCGGTGGTGTCGAAAGGTTTATTCAGTGCTTTTTCAAGGAGTTGCTGTAAATGTATTTGATTGACAGGCTTGCTGACAAAGTCAAATGCACCTGCTTTTAAAGCAGCAATCGCAATATCCATATTGCCGTAAGCGGTCAATACGGCAACAGGCACATTCGGATATTGTTCGGAAATCCATTCAACCAGTTGCAAGCCATTGCCATCGGGCAGGTTTAAGTCGGTTAAGCAAGCATCGTACTGATGTTCTGCCAATAACTGCTTGGCTTGCACTAAACGATACGCGACATGGGTTTGAATCCCCATACGTGCCAAAGTCATCTGCATGAGGGTACAAAGGTCTTCTTCGTCATCGACCAATAAAACCAAAGGTTGAACAGCGTGCATATTTTCCCCAAAACCACACAAAATTAAATCAAAACCACAGCAACAAGATTGATCCAATATCAATCGCGTTTATTCAATGGCACGTAGACATTTCATCCTGAAACATGCGCCTTGTTCTTGTTCTACATAGCTCAGCTTGGCTTGATTCGCCTCGCAAAAACTATGCGATAGATACAATCCTAAACCAGTTCCATTGATTTCGGTACTGAAAAATGGCTGGAACAGATAGAGGAGATCTTGACTGGCGACACCTGCACCAAAATCCCGCACATCAATATAAATATAAGTTGCTTGCGGATAGGCCGTAATCTCAATAGGTTGTTGTGCAGTATTGTGCCGAATGGCGTTACGAATCAGGTTAATCAGCACTTGGCGAAACTGCGATTCATCAAACTGGATGCTCAGTGGTTCGGTCAGTGTAAGTTGAATTTGACTCGCTGCATCAGGTAAATCTTCCTGAATGAATTGCGGCAAAAATTGATTGAGCTGAATCGCGACAGGCGTGGTTTGCTTATTTTTGACCATGCTCAGCGTGTCATGAATAATTTTATCAATCCGTGTCGCTTGTTTGCTGATCATGTCGGACAGCAATTGCTGTTGTATAGCATCACTGCCTGTAAATAAATTGTTGGCTTGTACAATGGCTGCCAAAGGGTTACGAATTTCGTGCGCAATACTGGCAGAGAGTTGTCCTAAGGCGGCTAATTTGAGTTGCTGGACTTGCTGATTGATTTTACGTCCATCCTGCAGCGCCAATAAAGTCAGCGTTTGATGTGGCACTTTGAGTTTTTGCACCTGAATATGCACATGGAAATGACTCAGTTGTGACTCGAATTGAAATTTTTCTCCATCTTGCAATTGATCAAATTTGAACAGATCAAATAAATCGGGCTGAATTTTATACAATGGATAGGTCGCGTGCGCATATTTAGGATGAATCCCCAACAGATGACAGGCTGCAGGGTTACTGAGGACGACATGGCAATTTTCATCTAAAACCAAATAGCCCATTTCGGTTTGTTCTAAAATATAACGGTTAATATTTTGTAGGCGGTTTAATTCCAACGACTGTGAAAAGTTTAGATTTTCTAAAATTTGGAAACGCCGTACTGCAATACGTCCACTGCCATAAACCACCCAAAATAAAAATGCCAATAGCGCACTTTGACCAATATTATTTAGCGATGAAAAGTCCAGCAAACTCCCAACAAAGTGTTGGTAAATCACCATAATCATCGCGATGAGGGTAATGGCTAAGGCTTTACGCTTTTGCAGCAAGAGTGATGCTGCAAAAATCGTGATCGCAAACAGCAGACTTAAATATAAATTAGGGCCATCGCTGGCAAAAGTCAGGCTACTGAGCGCGATAATATCGACTGCAAAAAACAGGGTCAGTTGTTGCGTGCTTTTAAAGGGAATGTATTTATAGCTGATCAGTTGTAGGCAGCTAAAAATAAAATAGCAGACCAAGGTATACAGATATAAACCCGGGTGCTGATATTGTGTGCCAAGCTGCTGAAAGGTGAGCAGGGTAATCAGCAGCAAGCAAAAGGCAATCAGCAGTCGGTAAGTACCATACCACATGCCAAGATGATACTGATTTAACTCAGAATATTGTTTTAAATCTGGCATATCGTAAAGGTCTTATTTGTGCATCAACAGCGTTGAAAATTATTGAACGTTTAGGGTTTAATCAGTCCATAACGAATGGCAAGGTGAGTCAGTTTGACATCACTATCAATATTTAATTTTTCAAAAATACGGTAACGATAGGTATTTACGGTTTTTACACTGACAAACAACTTATCGGCAATTTCCTGTGCGCTAATACAATTCACCACCATCATCGCCACTTGCATTTCACGTTCTGAAAGACTATCAAAAGGCGATTGTTGTGTGTCAGATAAGTATGAACTTGCCAGTTGTTCGGCAATGTCGGCACTGAAGTATTTACCGCCCTGCATGACTTTTTTAATGGCACGTACCATTTCACTGACAGGTGCGCCTTTGGTGATATAGCCTTTTGCACCTGCTTTCAGCAATAAAGAAGGGTAGGGTTCTTCTGCCAAACCACTCACCGCCAAGACCTTAGTGTCTGGTGCAGTTTGCAATAGACGACGTGTGGTTTCTACGCCTCCAATCCCAGGCATGTTCACATCTAACAACACCACATTGGGATGATGCTGACGCACTAAGGTAATCGCTTCTTCACCCGATTCAGCTTGTCCAATCACCTGCACATCGGCATGGTCTTCGAGCATACGGCAAATCCCAGTACGTACCAATTCATGATCGTCGACTACTAAAACTGTGATCACCTACACTCTCCCTTTGAAAAAATCATCTTTTTTGTTACATAAAGCAAAATTAGCTTGCAATGAAACGACAAAATTAGCAATGCTATTCTTAATCTAGAATGAAAAGTTCTGCACAATATGGTGTCAAAAACGATTCATTGTTGTTTTTAAATGTAAGGCATATTTGAGGTAATACGCAAATGTATCTTACCTCCCTGAGTTGAGTAAGCAGTCGTGAAAAATTCTAAGAAGTCGTTCATGCATGTGCTGGTCGCATCTATGATGTTCAGCCTAAGTTCTGTCAGTTTTGCTGAACTTGTCATCAATCCTTCCTCTGGGAGCGACGGTCAGGCGACCTTAAGTTGGTCTTCGGAGCAAGCCGATCAATTCTTAAATGGTGATCTGGAAAGTACCAGTGCGAGCGCTCAGGCTGCGCCAGAGAGCTATGTTGCTGAACCTACTCCGCCAGGTTCAACGAAAATTACCACTACAGTGCGTAGTAGCAATGGTGTTGCACCTGCTTCCACTGCGCCTAAAACAGTCCGTATTTTAGATACCTCTGCTTATAGCAACCAACCATCAGTTAATGCACGTGCGGCTTTGGTGATGGATGCGCAAACAGGTGAAGTGCTGTATAGCAAAAATACCAATGTGGCATTACCTATTGCATCTGTGACCAAGGTGATGACTGCCGTGGTGACTTCTGATGCACGTTTGAATATGTCTGAACAAATCACTTTGCAATCGATTGATTTTGCAGGTGCAGCAGGTAAAAACTCAAGCTCAACTTTGCGTGTGGGCGACAAGTTAAACCGTGCCGAAGCGTTACTGTTTGCATTAATGAAATCTGAAAATCCTGCAGCAGCAGCGTTGGCACGTACTTATCCAGGTGGGAAAAATGCCTTTGTAGCCGCAATGAATGCTAAAGCGCGTGAATTGGGCATGCATTCTACCCGTTTTACCGAAGCAACAGGCTTAGACCCACGTAATGTATCTTCTGCGCGTGATTTGGGTATTTTGGTCAGCACCGCTTCGCAATATGGTTTGATTCGCCAATTCTCAACCACGCCAACCTATGACTTTAACTTGGGTTATCGTGTTTTAAAATCTAACAATACCAATGCACTGGTACGTAATGGTGGTTGGAATATTAATCTGTCTAAAACAGGCTATATCAATGAAGCAGGGCGTTGTGTGGTGATGCATACCACTTTGAATAACCGTCCTGCAGTGGTGGTGCTTTTGGGTGCAGATACTTCACAAGCACGTACCAATGATGCAACTCGCTTAATGAGTTGGGCAAGCCAGTTACCAAAACGTATTTAATAAGATTTCAGATTTTTCATTCTTTCAGTATTTGGATTTACTCAACGTTTAAATGCTGAAGTGAATGCAAGATATAAAAAGCCCTGCAAGAGCAGGGCTTTTTTTAAGTTATTATTTTTTTAAAATCTCTATAGATGTTCTTTCCTGCTCGACCATCACTTGGAGTTTTAGCAAAAGTTTGTGGATATCTAGTGTCTAATTTAAAGTTAGCTTTTACATGTTTACCTTCTTCACTTAATTCAATATTGAAGTTAATTAATATTTTACGTAACCTAGGGGTGACTCCTTTAAAATCTGATAAACAAGTTTTAAGCTGTTCAAGATGTTCCAAATAGCCTTTATAGGCTTCATGATTTTTTATATTTTCTCTCAAATTTTCAATAATTTCCTTATTTCTTTCGTTTAGTCCAAGTTGTTCTAAATTGAGATCTAGAATCAAATTATAGACTTTGTACTCAATTTCATTTTTGAAATATTCAGCTGTATTAAAAGGTATTTGTATGAAAGTTTTGTCTTCATCAGGATTGTTGGCAATACGAAATTCTTGATAGTCATATTGAACAGAAGCATTTTCTAATTCTGTAATTTTTCTATTTTTAGCATCTATCTCTTCTTCATATAATTTAATTAACTCTTCATAATCTTTAGGGTCTTTAAGCTCTTTTTGTTTTAAAAAATCAATTTGTGCACGAAATTTTTTCTCAAGAATAAAGTGTCGAGTCAAATTTTTAGGGAATTTTTGCATTAGCAAGGAACTTCGTACTAACTTTTTTAATTCCTCGATTAATTCTTCGTTATTTTGATTAGGCTTCAAGAAAAGTTTTCTACTAATTCCTTGTTTCCAGTAAATACCTATAGAGCTCTGATATGCATTTTTGCTTAAAGAAGCTTGACGTAATTGATTAGAAAAAAATTCATAGTTTTCTTTGGGCTCAATAAAGATATGGGCCAGACCAAATAATTCTTTTTGTAAGTCTACAATTTGTTCTTCATTAAAACTAAGAGGCTGGCTAAGATATACGCACGGAAGGTGTCCATTGAATTCACCAAGCATAAATTTAGCAACAGTTTCAATCCAATATGATGAGTGGTCTAACCAATTAATTTGATCGATTAGAAATTCACCATCAAATGCGGCACCTAGATCATCAATTAATCTACTGATAATTAGCGGTTTTTTTATTGTCTTATTGTTGGGCTTTGGATTTGTGCTAATGGTTTTTAGCTTTATTCCTATTTTAAAATTAGTACCTGTTTTTTCAACAGAAATAATAGTTATCCAATGATCAGCTTTTTGTAAATCTTTTTGATATTCAAAGTAAAAACTTTCTGTATTGTCATAAGCTACATAATTAGTAATGATTTTCTCAGATTGATTGTTAGATAACAAATTAAAGTCATCATACGCAGAAAATTGTAGATCATGGATTTTTATTTTAGAATTTTTACTTTGATGAATCCAGTCGCAGCATATATTTTTTAAGTCATCTAAAGTTTTGCTTTGCGAATCAACATTAAAAATTGTTTGGTATAAAAGCATAATTTCCCCCTAATATTTATATAAAAATTTCTTAAATTTAAAAAAAGCCCTGCAAGAGCAGGGCTTTTTTATTTAGTCAGTATATGAATTACATATTTGACAGAATTGAATCACGAACTTGATCCATAGTTGCATCAATCGACAACATTACTGCATCTTGGCATTGCTTGATGGCAGTGTCAGGATCTTTTAAACCGTTACCTGTCACAGTACATACGATCACAGAACCTTCAGCAATTTTACCTGCTTTGATGTCGCGCATTGCACCACCAATAGACGCAGCAGATGCAGGCTCAACAAATACGCCTTCATACATTGAAAGCATGCGTTGTGCTTCTAAGATTTCAGCATCAGTTAGCTCATCAAACCAACCTTCTGAATCGCGTACAACGGCTTTGGCATGGTTCCAGCTTTGTGGGTTACCAATACGAATTGCAGTTGCAACAGTTTCAGGGTTTTCTACAGGCGCACCACGTAAGAATGGCGCAGCGCCAGACGCTTGATAACCCACCATGATTGGGCGGCCTTCAGGGTTTGGACCTGTGAATTTGTCCGTTGCTGCGTCATAGACCACTTGCTCGAATTGATCGGCAGATTGGTTGGCAACCGCTTCGGTATAACCCATCCAGTGTGCAGTAATGTTGCCTGCGTTACCTACAGGTAAGCAGTGGTAATCTGGTGCACGACCTAACTCATCTACAATTTCATACGCAATGGTCTTTTGACCTTGTAGGCGGTAAGGGTTGATCGAGTTCACAATGGTCACAGGTGCTTGGTCAGCAACTTCTTTAACTAGACGCATACCATCGTCAAAGTTACCGCGGATTTGCATGGTGATGGCACCGTACATCATCGCTTGTGCCATTTTACCCATGGCAATTTTGCCTTCAGGAATTAAAACGAATGCTTTGATGCCTGCACGTGCAGCATAGGCAGCAGCAGCAGCAGAAGTATTACCTGTAGATGCACAGATAATGGCTTTTGAACCTTCTTCAACTGCTTTAGTAACTGCCATGGTCATACCACGGTCTTTAAATGAACCTGTCGGGTTTAAGCCTTCATACTTCACATAAATTTCAACATCTTTACCAATAATGCGTGGAATATTCTCAAGCTTAATCAGTGGCGTGTTTCCTTCGCCTAGAGAGATTGCACGTGTGGTTGCAGACACTGGTAAACGGTCACGATAACGGTCAACTAAACCAGTATAACGATTGGCATTCGACATGATGATGTTCCAATTGTGTGTAGAGCTTGGCAAGGGGAAATACTCCCCTCCACCCGATTAATTATCAAGCGATTCTAAACGAATTCGTACAATTTCGCCATGAATGGTTGGCAATGCTTGAATTTGTTGTAACGCTTCATCCATTTTTGATTCTAGGACTGGGTCAGTCAGAATCACGATAGGAATAAGGTCTTTCAAGCGTGATTGCTGCATGATGGCATCAATACTGATTCCCGCGCGGCTTAAAATAGTGGTCACATCAGCAAGTACGCCAGTTTGGTCTTCGGCATTAATGCGAATGTAGTAACCCGTGGTCATTTCTTCACGGCTTAAAATTGGCAAGTCGGTTAAGGCTTCAAATGCCAATTGCGGAATTGTACCTGCGCCATCTTCGGTATAAGAAATGTCACGGACAATATCAACGACATCTGCAACTACTGCAGAGGCTGTTGGGCCTGCACCTGCACCTGCGCCATAATAGAGCGTTGGACCAACCGCATTGGCTTGTACCAAGACCGCATTTTTCACGCCATTAACATTGGCAATCAATTCTTCTTCAGGAATTAAAGTTGGGTGAACACGCAATTCAATACCTTTATCGGTACGACGGGCAATCCCCAAGTGTTTGATGCGGAAACCGAGTTCTTCGGCATATTTCACATCTTGTGCGGTCACTTTGCCAATACCTTCGGTAAAGACTTTGTCAAACTGTAGTGGAATACCAAATGCACATGAAGCCAAAATAGTCAGTTTGTGTGCAGCATCAATACCTTCGACGTCAAAAGTCGGATCGGCTTCGGCATAGCCTAACTCTTGCGCTTCTTTCAGTACATCTTCAAATGCACGACCTTTTTCACGCATTTCACTTAAAATGAAGTTGCCTGTACCGTTGATGATGCCTGCCAACCATTCAATTTTGTTGGCAGCCAAACCTTCACGGATGACTTTAATAATTGGAATACCACCTGCAACCGCAGCTTCATAGGCAATTTGTACGGCATTGTCTTCAGCTGCTTTAAATAGCTCATTGCCGTGTTCTGCAAGTAGGGCTTTGTTGGCTGTCACTACTTGTTTGCCGTGCTTCATGGCTTCCATGATCACGTCATAAGCAGGGTGAATACCGCCCATCACTTCAACCACCACGTCTACATCGGGTTGACGGACAATGTCCATCAAGTCGGAGCTTTGCTTGACCGATTCAGGCAAGTTTAGGTCAGGACGCGGACGACGTGTTCCCACATAAGTGATTTCAATTTCACGACCGGTGCGACGTCTAATCTCAGCAGCATTTTCTTTTAATAGTTTAAGGGCACCACCACCCACAGTACCAAGACCGAGGATTGCCAGACGAACTGGTTTCACGTCACACTCCATATTTTAATAACTTTAAGCAAGCCTAGATCATAGCTAAAAAAACGCGCTGACTCTAGGGCAGATCTCACTTATCTTCACAGTATAAAAAAAAGTAAAATAACGCATAAAAAATCGTTATTTATATTGGCTTCATAGATGCTACGTCTTGGTGTATTGGGATGATGCAGCATCCACAGATCCGCTATTTTTATTTGTCTAAGCGCTTGATCAATTCAGCGGTAGACAGATAGCCGCCTAAATATACGCCTTCGGCATTATAAATCGCAGGTGTGCCATTGACGCCCATATTTAAGCCCAATTGATACTGAGCACGAACAGGGTTTTTACAGTTGGCAGGTGCAATTTGTGCGCCATTCATGACCTGATTAAAGGCAGCGTGACGATCTTCGCTACACCAAATTGCTTCCATAGCAGGCATGTGCTGTTCACCACGCGGCCAAGCAATGTAACGGACTTCAATGCCTTTACCATTCATTTCATCCATTTGTTCATGTAGACGATGGCAATATGGACAGCTGACATCGGTAAATACATAAATGACGTGTTTGGTTTTGCCTTTGGCAGGGAATACCAATAAATCTTCCTGTTTTAATTCAGCAAAAATTTTCTTGTTCACGCCTGCTTGCAGGTTTTCACTGACGTTATGTAGTTCTTTGTCACCTAAACGGATCACATCGCCCTGAATAATGTATTTGCCATCACTGGTGGCATAGACCGATGACATGCCTTCAAGACTCACCCAAAATAAATTTGGAACTTCAGTGGCTTTAATGTCGGTAATTTTGGCGTTGATACCTGCAGTTTTAAAATGTTGCTGCAAGGTTGTACTTAAACGCTGTTGTGCATTGCGTTCAATTAGGGTTGATGCTTCACCCGTTGCAGGCGCACTGGCGGTGAGTGTGGTTTGCTTTTTATCTTCATTGTTTGCATTTGAACATGCGGTGATTGCAAAAGCATTTGCCAGTGAACAGGCAATCAAAAGTGTCGAGCGGGTAAATGTCATAAACAACCCTTTCTTGTTGGCATAAAAAATAGAGCGTTAGCATAACAAAAAATATTCGTGATCGTTAGGGTCTGTTGCCATTTCATAAATGGCTTACGTTCATAGACGAAGTTTCAGTAGATCTTATGCTTCGACGTCGTTTTTGTTTTTTTAAGCCCGTGGATGATGCTGGGCATGCAATTGCTGCATACGGATTTGTGCGACGTGGGTGTAGATTTGTGTGGTGGATAAATCACTGTGCCCGAGCAGCATTTGTACCACGCGTAAATCTGCCCCATGATTGAGTAAGTGTGTGGCAAAGGCATGTCTTAACGTGTGTGGCGATAACTCGGCTTGAATGCCTGCTTGCAGGGCATAGCGTTTAATGGCATACCAAAAATTTTGTCGGCTCATAATGCCGCCATGCACCGTTAAAAATAGATAATCGGTAGCACTTTTATACAGTTGCGGACGCGACTCGGTTAAATATTTTTCTATCCATTCACAAGCGACTTGTCCCATAGGCACCAAACGCTCTTTATTGCCTTTACCTACAATTCGTAAATAGCCTTGTTTTAGGTTGATTAATTCTAAACGTAAATTCAGCAATTCCGTCACTCGTAAACCGCAAGCATATAAGACTTCAAGCATGGCACGATCTCGTAATCCGAGTGCAGTGTTGATGTCGGGGGCGTGAATTAAAGCTTCAACATCGGCTTCAGATAAATCTTTGGGTAAGGCACGACCTAATTTTGGGGTTTTATGCGCAGCAACAGGGTTGTCAGAGCGCAGTTTGTGCTCTCTTAAAAATTTATAAAAAGAACGTAGTGCAGACAGGCAGCGTGCAATAGAGCGGGGGCTTTTTTGTTGTTTGGTGAGTTCGATGAGTACATCTGAAATATCGTCATGATTCCATTCAGGCATGGGTTTGCTGACATAGTCACTGCATTGAATTAAATCGGACAGATAGGCATTGCGGGTATGCGGGCTGACACTTTGCGCGATTAAATCGTTGCGATAGCCTTCCAAAAAGCTTAAAGCTTCTGGAATTTGTATTGCAGCAGGAATACGAGGTTTTTTGTTCAGCATAGGAATCACAGGCGAAATCACAAAATTAATTGAGAAATTCGATAATAAGCAGCGTTATTTTCTACTCTAATCCAATTCAGCAGGGCTGTCGATGTGATATAAAGCATTTAAATGTAAGTCGACCTTATTTGTTAATTGTTCTCATTTGCATGTTATAATGTGCAAAATGGTATAGGAATTTCACGGTGCGTTTGTCAGAACTTAAAGCAAAACAAACAGCCATCATCCGTCAGGTATTACGTACTGCCGATGGTGCAACATCCCTAAATGATTTGGTTGCGAATCGCTTAGAAACGTTAGGCTTTGTGCCTGGGACGCCTGTGCAGGTGATCACTAAAGGTATTTTTGGTGGAGATCCGATCTTAATTCAAGTGGGATTTACCCGATTTGCCTTGCGCAAAGTAGAAGCTCAACGCATAGAAATTGAGCAAGGAGCATCTGCATGAGCGATGCCTTACGTATCGCACTTGTAGGGAATCCAAACTGCGGTAAAACTTCTTTATTTAACCATTTGACAGGGACGCGTCAGAAAGTTGCAAACTATGCGGGTGTTACCGTAGAGCGCAAGCTTGGGCAGTTCAGCTTGCCTTCAGGGCAAGCGGTGCGGGTTTTAGATTTACCAGGCACTTACAGCTTAGAAGCTACCAGTCCCGACGAAGCCATTACCCGAGATGTGGTTCAGGGCAAAATTGCTGAAGAAGGTCAGCAAGATGCATTTTTGTGTGTGGTCGATGCGACCAACCTAAAATTACATTTGGGTTTGGTGCTTGAAATGATTGAGTTGGGACGTCCAATTTTATTGGTGCTCAACATGATGGATGAAGCACGCCGCCGCGGAATGCAAATTAATACGCAAAAATTGTCTGAGCGTTTGGGTGTGCCTGTGGTGGAAACCGTTGCGGTGCGTGATTCAGGTATTCAAAATTTAATGCACGCCTTAGATCAGGGCAAATTTGCTGTTCCGCAGACAGAATTGACAGGCCTAACAGGCACTCAGCATCAGCGTATTCAAACCATTTTGCATGATGTGGTGCACTTTGTAGATCAAGAAGACAAACGCTCCGACTTCCTCGATAAAATTTTTTTACATCCTGTATTCGGTTTAGTCAGCCTTGCGGTGATGATGTTTGTTGTCTTCCAAGCGGTATTTGCTTGGGCTGCACCGTTTATGGATGGCATCGAAAGTTTATTTGGCTGGCTAGGTGAAGTGATTGGCGAAAACATTAGCCATCCCTTGCTGAACAGCTTGATTGTGGATGGCATTATTGCGGGCGCAGGCGGTGTGGTGGTGTTCTTGCCGCAAATTTTAATTCTGTTCCTGTTTATTTTAATTTTAGAGGAATCGGGTTATTTGCCACGTGCCGCATTCTTGCTCGATAAGCTGATGTTTAGCGCAGGTTTGAGTGGTCGTGCCTTTATTCCATTGCTGTCTAGTTTTGCCTGTGCAGTGCCGGGCATTATGGCAACACGTAGTATTGCTGACCCACGTGATCGTTTAACCACGATTATGGTTGCGCCGTTAATGACTTGTTCTGCGCGCTTGCCTGTATATGCCTTACTCATCGCAGCATTCATTCCCAATCAAACCGTATGGGGCATGTTTAATTTACAAGGTCTGGTCTTGTTTGGTCTGTATATGGCAGGCATTGTGAGTGCCTTGGGCGTATCTTTTGTGCTTAAATTTTTGCAAAAAGATAAATCTGAGCATGTCTTGTTGATGGAACTACCAAGTTACCGTTTTCCAGACCTAAAAAGTGTTTGGATTGGTTTGCTAGATCGCGCCAAAATTTTCTTAAAGCGTGTCGGTGGCATTATTTTTGCACTGTCGATTTTATTGTGGTTCTTGTGTACGTTCCCGCAGCCGCCTGAAGGCGCGACCATGCCTGCAATTGACTATAGTTTTGCAGGGATGCTGGGGCATGTATTACAGCCATTTTTTGCTCCTGTGGGCTTTAACTGGCAGATCGTGATTGCCTTGATTCCTGCGATGGCAGCGCGTGAAGTGGTGGTGGCTGCATTAGGCACAGTCTATGCCTTATCTGCAGTGGATGAAGATGCCATGTCCCAAGGTTTGGCTGCTTTAATTAGTGGTGGTGGTGAACTGGGCTGGTCATTGGCAACGGGTTTATCGTTATTGGTGTGGTTTATTTATGCACCGCATTGTTTGGCAACTTTAGCAACGGTAAAACGCGAAACAGGATCATGGCGTACGGTCAGTATTATGACCTGCTATCTATTTGGTTTGGCTTATTTCATGTCATTCCTGACTTATCAAACGGCATCGTATTTGTTGGGTTAAGGCACATGCCTGACCTACAGGAGTAGATGAACATGGTTGAAATTTTAATTGTTGCTGCATTGGTACTGTGGAGTGCTGTAGTTGTCTTTAAAAAAGTCTTTCCCAAGACTTCTGGCGCAGTTTTTCTAAAACTCTCCAATTTCTGTACTGAAAAAGGCTGGCATGGCTTGGCCAAATGGCTAAAACCTGCAGCCGCGGCAGGCTGTGGTGGCAGTTGTGGTTGTGATTCTCAAGATCAACCCGCAGAAAAGAAAGTTGAAGTTCAAGCGGTGAAGTGGAAATAGGCTTGTTTATTCACTTTAGCAATATTCTTTTTAAAAACCGTCTGCAATATGACGGTTTTTTTACGCACTGACACAAAAAAACTGCAGGAACTGCAAACAGAAAAAGCATTCAAAACAGCAAAGTGCTACTATTTTGTCTGTTTCAAAATTAGCGCACAAAATGGGGCAAAAATGTTAATACAACGTGGTGGATTAAAAGTCGTTGCAGGACTTGGTATTTCTGGTGTTGCAGCCGTTAATTTTTTACATCATCAGGGTTACCGCGTTGCTGTGACAGATTCTCGCCCCACACCCCCAGGGCATGACCAAATTCCTGCCGAAGTAGAAACCCGTTTTGGTCAGTTTGATCAGGATTTATTGCTGTCTGCGGAAGAAATTGTGATTAGCCCAGGTTTAGATCCAAAACTCCCTGAAATTCAGGCTGCGATGGCGCAGGGCATTCCTGTGGTGAGTGAAATTCAGATTTTACGTCGTGCGACCGACAAACCTATTGTGGCAATTACAGGGTCTAATGCGAAAAGTACCGTTACCACACTGATTGGTTTAATGGCAGAGCAGGCAGGTAAAAAAGTCGCGGTAGGTGGAAATTTGGGACGCCCTGCGCTGGATTTGATTAAAGATGATCCTGAACTGTATATTTTAGAACTCTCCAGTTTTCAGCTAGAAACCACCTCGAATTTAAATGCAGAAGTGGCGGTAGTGCTGAACATGAGTGAAGACCATTTAGACCGTCATGGCGATATGTTCGGTTATCACACCGCCAAACATCGTATTTTTCAGGGTGTGAAAAAAGTGGTGTTTAACCGTGATGATGCTTTGAGTCGTCCGTTGGTGCCAGATCAGACTCCTATGCAAAGTTTTGGCTTAAATGCGCCTGACCTAAACCAATACGGCTTATTAAAAGATGATGATGGCAGCATGTGGTTGGCACGTGGGCGTGAGCGTTTATTAAAAAGCACCGAGATGTATATTCAAGGCACACACAATATTGCTAACGCATTAGCGTGTTTGGCATTGGGTGAAACCATTGGTTTATCTATGCACAGCATGCTGGAAACGCTGAAAACCTTTAAAGGTTTGGAGCATCGTTGTGAATTCGTCAAAGAATTACATGGGGTGCGTTATTATAATGACTCCAAAGGAACCAACATCGGTGCAACTTTGGCAGCTTTAGATGGCTTGGGTGCAGCAATTCAGGCACAAGGCGGTAAGGTTGCAATTATTTTAGGTGGGCAAGGCAAAGGGCAGGACTTCACTGCGCTACGCCAATCATTGCAACAATATGCCAAACTGGCAGTGTTGATTGGTGAGGATGCTACGAAAATTGAAACAGCAGTTGCGGGAACAACCCAACTCTTAACTGCAGATACCTTGCAACAAGCAGTTGAAATCTGCCAACAACATACACAAGCGCATGATGTGGTGTTATTGTCACCTGCATGTGCAAGTTTTGATATGTTCTCGGGCTATCCAGAACGTGGTCACAAGTTCGTTGCTTATGTCAACGCACTGGTATAACAACAATAAGGTGTGAGATATGGCTGGCTTTGCTCAGACAACAATCAATAAACTCAATCAGGTCTATGAGCGCTGGTTACCCAAACTGCCAGCGGAAGTGAATGTACGCAATGTACTGATTTTTAGCGTACTGGCGCTGTTATGTATTGGTTCAATCATGGTGGCATCGGCTTCGATGCCTTATGCCGAGCGCATGCATGAAAATGCCTTTCACTATGTATTGCGTCATGGCATTTCTATTGTGGTGGCATTAATCGCTGCCGTGATTGCCTATAGAGTGCCGCTGAATACCTGGTTTAACAACACCTTCTTTCTGTGGATTGTGACCATTGCCTTGTTGGCTGCAGTGTTGCTGGTGGGTACTGAAGTCAATGGTTCTAAACGCTGGATTCGGGTCGCAGGTTTTACCCTGCAAGCTTCCGAAGTCGCTAAAGTGATGATGGCCATTTTTACCGCTGACTATGTGGTGCGCCGTGCCGAAGAAGTGCGTAATAACATTAAAGGTCTGATTCGTCTTGCAGTGATTATGGCAGTCACGGTAGGTTTGGTGATTGCAGAGCCTGACTTGGGGGCGACCGTGGTGATTGCCTTGACCATGTTAGGGGTCTTCTTTTTAGCTGGTGCGCCATTAATTCAGTTTGGTATTGCCTTTGGCGCGATTATTGCCGCCTTTGTGTTTTTGGTGGTATTTGAGCCTTATCGTTTTGAGCGTTTAATGTCGTTCTCAAACCCGTGGAATGACCCTTTGGGTGTCGGTTATCAGTTGTCTAACGCCTTAATGGCATTTGGACGCGGTGAATGGGCAGGCGTAGGCTTGGGGCATAGTATCCAGAAAATGTCCTATTTACCTGAAGCACATACGGACTTTATGTTGGCTGTCTTAGGTGAAGAGTTTGGCTTTTTAGGCATTTTTGTGGTGTTGAGCTTGTCTTTTGCTATGCTGATTGCCTGCATTAAAATTGGTCATCGCGCCCTGAAAAACCAGTACTTACGTGCAGGATATTTGGCTTATGGCATCAGCATTATCTTCTTATTACAGATTATGGTGAATGCAGGCATGAATATGGGTATGTTGCCTACCAAAGGTTTGACTCTACCTTTTATTAGTTATGGTGGTTCATCGTTAATTATGTGTGCAGTGATGGTGAGTTTGATTCTGAAAATTGAAGCCAGCACGCATGAGATTAACCCTAGCCGTGAAGAATCCAGCTTCTAGAATTTATCCTTCTATTTCGCTTCTGGCTGAGCATGGTGCAAGACCATGCTTGGCATGACTGTTCCGCAGTGTAAGCACTTGACTGTAGTATTTTTTTGTTTAGACATAGGAAACAAGGGAATAAAAAATAAGGAAAAATATTGTCGTTGCTGTCTGAGTTCATAGCTACTGCGAGTGCGGCAAACGGGGCAGCTAAATTGACTTTTCTCGACCACTTTGGTTTTCGGTCCAACACCAAAAAAAAACATGACACAACCTCAAATGATCTATTTCAATTTGAGCATAACTGAATTTTAAATTTTATAAATAATAGCCGTGTAAAGCTGTGCCTGCAGGAATACGTGAAAGATCCCATTGCTGAATGGCTTGCGTAAGCATGCGTGCAGGGGTGTCTAATTCGACAGTGGCTTGATTTAAGGCAGTTAAAGCGGCTTGTAGCAGCTTCGGTGCTTGGGCTAAATCTAAAGCTTGTGCCAAGTTCTGTTTAGACAGTTTTTGCCCTTGTGCATTCATGGCTAAAGGCAGGTGCGTGTAGCTGAGTTTAGGGTAGCCTAACAGTTGCCCCAAATAGATTTGCCGTGCGGTGTTGTCGAGTAAATCTGCGCCGCGAACCACATGGGTAATGCCTTGCAAATAATCATCCACCACCACTGCCAGTTGATAATTGATAATGCCATCACGCCGTTTTAGGACAAAATCGCCCAAGTCCTGCGCAAGGTTGGAACATTGTTTGTCTTGCAGGCGGTCTTGAAAGCAAATCTCTTGGTCTGTGACTTTGACTCGAATCGCTTGATTGGCAAAATCTAAACCTAAATTGCGGCAAGTCCCTGCATAAATATGATTGGAGCCAAGCATTTTGCGGGTGCATTGACAGGCATAGACCAAGTCGCGTTGCTGCAATTGTTGCAACACGGCTGCATAGAGATCGAGGCGATCTTTCTGGAAAATAATTTCGGCATCCGGCTCAAATTGAAAGGCATCAATACAACGCAAGATATGATTTTCACTGCCAGGGTAAATGCGTGGGATGTCAGTATCTTCAATACGTACCAGCCAAGTGCCGTGCTGGGCTTTGGCATCGCAATAACTGGCAACGGCAGTAATGAGAGAGCCAAAATGCAAAGGGCCGGTTGGCGATGGCGCAAACCGACCTGAGTAGCGCGTCAGCGAAATATGATCTCGCTGCTGCGCATGGGGAGCATGCTCCGCTAAAGAATTTTCAACAGTCACAATTAACCGTTATTTTGCTTCTCTTTGATCTCTGCCAAAGTTTTGCAGTCAATACATAACGTTGCCGTTGGGCGTGCTTCTAAACGACGCAGACCAATTTCGATACCACAAGTTTCACAGAAACCATAGTCATCGTTTTTAATCGCTTCAATGGATTGTTCAATTTTACGAATCAATTTACGTTCACGGTCACGGGTACGTAATTCAATTGCAAACTCTTCTTCTTGAGTCGCACGGTCGTTTACATCTGGCAAGGCTGTATTTTCGTCTTGCATGGTGTTTAAAGTGCGGTCAACTTCTGACATTAACTCTTCTTTCCACGCCATGAGAATTTGACGGAAATGCTCGAGCTGTCCTTCAGACATGTATTCTTCATTTTTTTTAGGCTGATAAGGTGCAATACCAAATAAGCTAGCTGTAGAACCGCCCTCTAAAGCCTTTGGCTTTGCCTTACGCACGCGTTTTGTAGCTTTTTCTTCTACAAGATCTGTTTGTTCGTCCAAGACTTGATTTTGGTTGTCATTCGCCATGTAGGGCATTCCTCATCATATGCGTACGATTGGTACGCGAAAAATATGGTGATATGCAAGTGTTTTTATCCACTCCCAAAGAACAATATTCGATCTTCGGGGGACGTCATCATATAGACTTTTTTTGATTATGGATAGTCTTTGATGTTTGGATGTGTTATCGCATTTTTTCGTTGAAGGCATAAAGTAAAGCAAAAGAAATAAAATGAAAAGTTAATAACCTGAAATTTCAAAATTTATTTGTTGCACGATATGCTCAACCCGATGCACCTGAGTGCTAAAACTGCCATCTGCATTCAAATGTAACACACGGTAATCCGGGGCTTCTGTACCTAAGGCAAAGTGTTGGCTGTGTGGTTTGAACTGCACGCAGGTCGATGGGGTCGAGTAAAACTGAATCCCTTGCCATTGATTGAGTGAGTCCTGATGCACATGACCGCACAGCACCAGTTTGACTTGATTGTGCCGCGCCAATACATCAATTAGATCTTCAGTATTTTTTAACTTGTGCTGATCAATCCAGTGTGAATGCATATCAAAAGGATGATGATGACAGGCAATGATCACATACTGATGCGCATGTTGTTGCAGAACCTGATCTAATTGTTGTAACTGTGCTGCGTCCATCCAGCCATCAATCCGACCTTTAACCGCAGTATTCAGTAAAATGACACTCCAATTGCCCAACTCAATTGCATGAACTTGATTGGACTGTAAATGGAATGGAAAAACCGCGGCATCATCATGATTGCCCGGAATCTGGAAATGCGGCGTATTCAAAGTCTGCATAAACTGCAAATAACGCTGATAGGTTTCAGCAACAGGGATTTGTGCTAAATCGCCTGTATGGAAAATAGCATCGAGCTGCGGATATTGCTGTTGAATATCGTGCATTACCGCGTGAAAGCTGCGTTCAGGATTCATGTGCACAAACTCTAAATCTTCCTGATTCATGAGGTGCGTATCTGAAATTTGTACAATTGTCCAGCGTTGCTGGTGATTGTTTGAGAATAAAGTCATGCCTGACCCCTTAGACATCCTTCACGGTTTTAATTTGTTGTTGTAACCATTGCAATGCCATGATGACAGGTGCGTTTTTTAGCCGACCATTGGTCAGCAAGTTTGGAATTTCCTGATAATCAAGAATGTGTAATTGAATATTCTCTCCTTCATCTGGCATACCAAACACGCCACCTTCCTGTGGTAACGTGGTGCTCGCACTATATAAGTGGAACAATTCTGCGCATGCACCGGCAGATGGATAAAAACTGAATAAATGTTGTAGTTGTTGCAGCTTACAGCCTGACTCTTCTAAGGCTTCACGACGAATGCAGCTTTCAGGCGATTCATTGCCATCTAGTACCCCTGCAATCACTTCCAATTGCCAAGGCGAGTCGCTGTCGTCAATTGCACCAATGCGGAACTGTTCAATCAGTGCAAATTTTTGTTGTGCGGCATCATAAATGAGTACCCCAGCCGCTTCAGGGCGCTGAATAAGTTCACGCTGAAGGACTGGGGTATAGGTGGTTTGATTAAACAAGCGATGGCTCAGGCTGACTTTCTCAACCTGAATAAACCCGCGATACAGGTATTCACGCTGGTGAATCTGTGCATCGTGATGACCATAAGTTGCTTGTTGAATAATCTTCATAAACTCTCATCAGGATGAGCAAAGCATGATTTCATCCTAACTGAGATTTGATTGAATACAAACGCTTTTTAAACAATTTATAGCTTATGGTACAATTTTTGACCATGTTCCTGATAAGCGGTTTTCATGGCTTTGAGACCTGATTCTACCTCTGTATCTACTTGCTCTGTTTTGTTCGCAGCATTTTGATTTTGTGCATAATCTCTCACATTTTGGGTGATTTTCATGGAGCAGAACTTTGGTCCGCACATTGAACAGAAGTGTGCAGACTTATGCGCTTCTTTGGGCATGGTTTCATCATGCATGCTGCGTGCGGTGTCTGGGTCAAGGCTCAGGTTGAACTGATCTTCCCAGCGGAATTCAAAACGTGCTTTAGACAGCGCATTGTCACGGGCTTGCGCGCCCGGATGTCCTTTGGCAAGGTCAGCCGCATGTGCTGCAATTTTATAGGTGATGATGCCGTCTTTGACGTCTTTTTTGTTCGGTAAGCCTAAGTGCTCTTTAGGTGTCACATAGCACAACATTGCAGTACCGTACCAACCAATCATCGCTGCACCAATTGCAGAAGTAATATGGTCATAACCTGGTGCAATATCCGTGGTTAATGGGCCGAGTGTATAGAATGGTGCTTCTTTACAGACTTCAAGTTGCAAGTCCATATTTTCTTTGACCATGTGCATTGGTACGTGCCCCGGGCCTTCAATCATCACTTGCACATCATGTTCCCAAGCGCGGTGAGTCAATTCACCCAAAGTTCGCAGTTCGCTGAATTGTGCTTCATCGTTGGCATCTTGAATACAACCCGGACGTAAACCATCACCTAAGCTGAACGATACATCGTAAGCTTTCATGATTTCGCAGATTTCATCAAAGTGTGTGTAAAGGAAGTTTTCTTCATGATGCGCCAAACACCATTGCGCCATGATTGAACCGCCACGCGATACAATACCTGTTAAGCGATTGGCCGTGAGTGGTACATAACGCAATAACACGCCTGCGTGAATGGTGAAGTAATCCACACCTTGTTCAGCCTGTTCAATCAGCGTGTCTTTAAAGATTTCCCAAGTGAGGTCTTCGGCAATGCCGTTTACTTTTTCTAGTGCCTGATAAATAGGTACAGTACCAATTGGCACAGGCGAGTTGCGGATAATCCATTCACGGGTTTCATGGATGTTTTTACCTGTCGATAAATCCATGATGGTATCTGCACCCCAACGGGTCGCCCAAGTCATTTTTGCGACTTCTTCATCAATACTTGAACCCAGTGCCGAGTTACCAATATTGGCATTGATTTTGACCAAGAAGTTGCGACCAATAATCATCGGCTCACATTCTGGGTGGTTAATGTTGGCAGGAATAATTGCACGGCCTTCAGCTACTTCCTGACGTACAAATTCAGGTGTGATTTCAGTTAAGTTTTTAGCCCCAAAGTTTTGCCCCGGATGTTGACGCATATCGACACCTTCGCGTTGGCGTTGGTTTTCACGAATGGCGATATATTCCATTTCAGGGGTAATGATGCCTTGTTTGGCATAGTGCATTTGGGTGACGTTTTTACCCGCTTTGGCACGACGCGGCTTTTGAATATGGGCAAAACGGATCTCTGCAGTACGAATATCGCGTAAACGCTCTTGACCAAATGCCGAGCTAAGGGTTTCTAGTTTTTCGGTGTCTTGGCGCTCTTCAATCCAGCTGTCGCGGATGTTCGGCAAGCCTTTATTCAGATCAATTTCAACATTTGGATCGGTATATACACCTGAAGTGTCATACACCATGAGCGGCGGATTGTGCTCACCGCCTAAACCTGTTGGAGTGTCAGTCAGTTCAATTTCACGCATTGGCACCTGAATGTCTGGGCGTGAGCCTTGGATATAGACTTTTTTCGATGCAGGTAAAATGCGGGTTAAATCTTTGGCATCTTGCTCGTGTTGAGCAGAAATATCAGCAGGGGATAGATTCGTTAATTGGTTCATTGCAATGATCCTGAAGAATGAAATCAACGAATCAAGCACGACCAAAAACAAGGGCAAACTGATCTGTTTTGAACAAGGGAACAATTTGGGTGCTATGTTTTTAGATGGGCTTGATTCCTACGCAGGTTTTAACCTGATCAGGTTCAACGGTACTTGGGTTTACAGCTTGGTTTGCAGATTTTAGGCTACAAACTCAGCATGGACACAATCTCAGCGAGGCATTACTCGCGCTCCGTCAAGCTGTATAAATAGTAGCACGTTGTTGGTATAAAAGCAGGCTTCGCGCGGCTTTTATTCTTTGATGCCTAATGACAAGTATTTGAGCTTTAAGCGACTTTGGATAATTAGCGAGTAATACAAACGGCATCACTAAAACAATCGCGTTTTGCATGGATGGAGATGTTCTTTAAATTTAAATATTGATGCAACTGTGCATGTACTAAAGCATCATCGCCATATTCACGCTGTTCACGTGCAGTGGGCTGTGCTACAATTTCAGTGAGTCGTTGTTCACTGCTCATGTGTAAAAAGGCAAGGAATTTACGCGCTTGCTGTGCTAAGGGAGATTTTTGCAACTTTGCCAGTTTTTTAATTTCAAATAATACGGCAGGTTGGATACTGTATTCATCGACATAATCCTGAGAAACAGGACTGTTGACTGTGCCTTTAAACAGCAGCAAGGCATACACTTCGGCTAGATAACGTGCATCCCGTATAAAGCGACTTTTAGGATAACGCTGCACGTAATCTTCCCAAAATAAGGCGCGTTCAGTCAAATCGGCAGCATCAAGGGTGAGTCCACCATCACGCAGGCTGTGCTGCATATTGTCATTGGCCATTCTTTCAATAAAAATCTGCTCGGCATCGGGCATGTAAGGCGCAAAAATAATGGCTAAGTATTGCGGGCTTCGACGATAAACCAACTGTGCTTCACCTGCATCGTATAGCTCTAAATAGGCTTGTCCCTTATGTTTCAATAAATATTGATCACGCAAGGCAAAGTTTTCAAAATGACTTTGCTGAATGGTCGGATGCTGTGCCATATCAAAAGCGTGTTGGTCAAAGGCAGCTTGTTCTGCAGCGCTGCGTTCTACATGCAAAAAGCGTTGATACATTTGGGTCGAAAGATTGAGCAAATTTAATTGCTCATTCAAAGGCAGCAAGGGTAGGCAGACTTTTAAATCCTGATTAATTTGTTCTAGCGCAAACGTGGTGCGGGTATTGTCAATTTGCTGCATATTGTACTGAATATTTTCACACATTTGGGTCAAATCCACAGGCTCGCTGGCACTGGCCTGTACCTTTGGTGGTTCAGCTACGGGAGGTGTATCTGAATTTTGGCAGGCGAGCAAATACAGACAACTGCCAAGCAGTAGGGCAAGTTTACTGGCGCGAAGAAATTTAACCATTACAGCAATTCAACATGAGTATTCATTCATCATCTAGTGCCTTCATTTAGGCACTATGGATTCCAAAAATTCAAAATGAGTCATTCATACCAAAATTCTAAATTTAAAATATCCGCTGTGAGGCACACGGTTTTAGAAGCTTGGGTCGAAGGACGAGGGGAGAGCTTGCATTGTAAAGTCAAAGCCACGGAGTAAATTGTAGTATTCTGCTAGAGTTTGGTTACATGCCTGTGAGTAAGTACCACTTTATGCAGCGATTGTTAGCACGTGTATGGCTTTGCTTAATTATTGCAATGAATTGAAATAATATGAAAAATTATCAAAATTAATGAAAATCATACGAAAAAAAAGCAAATTCGCTTTAGTATGGGCGGTGTAAAAATACATTGCAGTAGGATTGACGAAATTACAGAGTGGGTTGATCGAAAAATAATGAAAAAAATGATGTTAGTGACATGCTTATGTTGGATGAGTTCAAGCGCTTTTGCTTTGGATTTAATGCAAGCCTATCAGCGTGCTCAAAATAGCGATCCGACTTGGCGCGCACAGCAATTACAATATCAGGCCGATCAATTAAATTTAGGGCTTGCGCAAGGCAATTTACTGCCAACTGTGACTCTGTCGGGCAATATCACCCGTAAAAGTCAGGAAATGAGTCGAGTCAATATTGCCAGTTCCTCGCCAGAGCTTTTAAGCAGTTCATCTTCAACTTCACGTCAAGTCGCGTTAACAGCACGTCAGCCTTTATTTCGTTGGGATGCTTGGCAAGCCCTGAAACAAGTCAAAACCTCGTTAAGCCTGAGTGAAGTCACCTTACGTTTACAACAACAGCAACATATTTTGAATGTATCAGAAGCGTATTTTAATGTGCTGAGACAGCAGTCTTTAACAACAGCATATTTACAAGAAGAAAAAGCTTTGTTGGAACAGCTCAATATGATGAATGCCAAACTGCGTGAAGGTTTGGTGGCTAAAAGTGAAGTCAGTGAAGCCAATGCGCAATATCAAAATGCACGAGCGAACAGGATTGGAACACATGTGCAGTTGGTTTTGGCACAAGAGCAGTTGGCACAATTGATTGGGCCATATCAAGAAAGTTTGGCAGTTTTGCGAGATGACTTTCAATTTCAAAAACCTGTGCCTGAAAGTTTAGAGGCATGGTCGCAATTGGCACAAACTCAAAATTTGGCTATTCAACAGGCACGTTTGCAGCGACAATATGCCGAAGATGCACGTCGGGTTGAACAAGCAGCACGTTATCCGCAGGTAGAAGCTGTGGGCAGTTATGGTTATGCCAAACAAAGCCCTGAAAGTATCATGTCGCCCGATGGTCAGTTCGACCAGGTCGGGATTGAAATGAACTGGAATGTGTTTAGCGGTGGGCGGGTCAATAAAAATGTGCAAAAAGCAGTGGTTTTGGTACAAAAATCTGAAGCCGAGCTAGATGCAGCAATCCGTAAAGCCAATACCGATGTGAAACAGGCATATTTACAAGTCGAAACTGATCAAGCCAAATTGCAGGCGCGACAGGCTGCAATGAATTCAGCAGATTTAGTGGCACGAGCATCCAAAGCGCAATATCAGGAAGGTTTAAAAACCATGGTGGATGTACTGTTGGCACAGCGTAACGCCTTTTCTGCCAAGCAGGATTATCTCAATGCACAGTATGACTATTTGAAGCATGTGTTACAGTTGAAAGCAGCCGTTGGGCAATTGACTGAACAAGATGTGCAGGAAATGAATGCTTGGTTGATTCGGAAAGCCATATAGGGTCTGTTGACATTTCATAAATGGCTTGCGCTGTAGGCTAAAACTGAGCAGATCAGGCATGAAACGCAGGGAATAGCGAGACTATTGCCAAGTTTCATAACGCAATCTGAGAAAGTTTTAGCCACATGAGCAAGAACAAAGCGTTGCTTTGTTTGCTGCGCAAGGGGGCGAGCATATTTTTGCTACTATTGCTTTATGAGTCAGTCATTTAGAATGACTAAATTTCCTGTCCCATGCCTTATATCAGCTAAAAAATATGCGTTGCCGCAAACATAGACGAAATGTCAACAGACCCAAGTCATTTTGTCATCTGAATGGCTTATGCTGTTTAAAGACAGAAACGATCAGACTTGAGAGTTTGGTGAGAAAATGTCATAAAAACGTCATCATTGCTGTGCTTTAATATTCAATCATTGCGTCAGTCTATCCTTTTGTTGTGGAGTGTATTCCTTGAGTACGAATAATCCTGTGTTAAGTCACCATATTTCTTCTCAGTTCAATGAAGATTTGCAGGATGTAAATACCAAATTTATGGCCATGGGTGGTTTGGTAGAGCAGCAGGTTGCCAACTCGATTCACGCACTCTTGGATACCGATGCAGCCTTGGCGGTAGAAGTTCAGTTCCAAGACAATGTTGTCAATCGCATGGAAACCGAAATTGATGAAGCCTTAACGTTGATTTTGGCGCGTCGTCATCCAGCCGCAATTGATTTGCGTATGGTGATTGCCATGTCTAAAGCCAATACTGACTTAGAGCGTATTGGTGATGAAGCTGCAAAAATTGCCCGTATTGCCCAAAACTTATGTGAAGAAGGTGGTTCGCCACGCGGCTATATGGAAACACGTCATATTGGTAATCAAGTGCGTGTCATGATTCACGATGCACTGGATGCTTTTGCACGTTTAGATGTCGATCAAGCACTGCGTGTTTTACTTGCCGATGCCGATATTGACCGTGAATATCAATCTGCAACACGTACTCTAATGACGTATATGATTGAAGATCCGCGTCATATTTCACGTGTGATTAATGTGATGTGGGTGTTACGTTCATTAGAGCGTATTGGTGACCACGCACGAAATATTTCAGAACAAGTGATTTATATGGTCAAAGGTTTTGACGTACGTCATACCAGTGTCAAAGAAATTGAAGAAAAAGTACAGGAACGCTAAGTTCAGCTTTTTTGAATATTCAGCCTCATCTAATGATGGGGCTTTTTTTATGGCTTGAAACAGCCGAAATTTTGGATAAAAAAAAATCTCAGACTTTGGGGGAAATCTGAGATTGAAATCGGGGATATTTATTATAGTGAGAGATAATTGCTTATCTCCTTGAAAATAAGTATAGGAAAATCACACTCAAGAATCATGTGGTTTATTGTAGTGGAATGTAGTGTTTTATATACAAATGTATTTTTAAATTACATTATTTTTAGTGTGATTATTTTTAAAACTATTGTCTTTAAAATCAATAATTAATATATTTTTGAGTGCTTTACTGTGACTATGAGTTATATGACTTCAGTCGAAAAATAAAAATAGGAAATTAGCTTAATTTTTTGAATCTATTTTCATTTATTTAAAACATTGTTGCGGCAACTCATAATCACAAATGGCATAAAAAAAGAGCCTTCATAAAGACTCTTTTAATTGTAAAATAAACAAGGTTTGAATTTTCCAAAATGAAAAAACAGTACTTGGATTAGTTTTGAGGTTTTAAGCCTTCTGCGACTTCCAAACTGGCATCATTGTTGAGAAACTTCTCACGTTGTTCTTCCAAAAACTTTTTCGCTTCAGGTTCAAACACATTTAAACGCTTTTCATTAATGAGCGTAGTTTGGTGTTTGAGCCATTCCTGCCAAGCCTGTTTAGATACCGTTTCAAGTAATTCTTGACCTTTGGCACCCGGAAAAGGAGCGAAATCCATCGCTTCCATGTCGGTTTGATATTTACGACAAAATACTTGTTTAGACATCTCTCACTTCCTGATTATGCATAAAGTTGAGCAAGACGTGTTTGAGCACGTTCAATTGCTGCAGCGACTTGTGCAGGTGCAGTACCACCAATATGATCACGTGCATTTACAGAAGCCTCAAGGGTCAAGGCTTTTTCAAATACATCGGCTTGAATCAAATCAGAGAATTGTTGTAATTGCGCTAAGCTCAGTTCAGACAAGTCTTTACCGTCTTGAACACCTAAGGCTACGGCTTTACCTACAATTTCATGCGCATCACGGAATGCTACGCCATTTTTCACCAAGTAATCGGCAAGGTCGGTTGCGGTAGAGAAACCACGCAATGCTGCTTCACGCATTTCTGCAATATTTGGTACTAAGGCAGGAATCATGTCGGCAAATGCCATGAGTGAGCCACGTACCGTATCAATTGCATCAAATAAAGGTTCTTTGTCTTCTTGGTTGTCTTTGTTGTAAGCCAAAGGCTGACCTTTCATCAGGGTTAATAGGCTCATTAAATCGCCATAGACACGACCTGTTTTGCCGCGCACCAATTCAGGTACGTCTGGGTTTTTCTTCTGCGGCATAATGGATGAGCCTGTGCAGAAACGGTCTGGAATATTCACAAACTTAAATTGTGCCGATGTCCATAAAATCAGCTCTTCAGACATGCGTGACAAGTGCATCATAATTAACGATGCAGCGGCATTAAATTCGATCCCAAAATCACGGTCTGATACTGCATCTAGCGAGTTTTCAGATACAGCTTCAAAACCAAGTAGTTCTGCGGTATAAGCTCGGTCAATTGGGTAAGTCGTGCCTGCTAATGCAGCAGAACCCAATGGCATGCGGTTGACACGTTTACGACAGTCAATTAAACGCTCAGAGTCACGTACCAACATTTCGAACCATGCCATAAGGTGATGACCAAAAGTCACAGGCTGTGCGGTTTGCAAATGGGTAAAACCAGGCATAATGGTGTGGGTGTTTTTGGCTGCCAAGCTCAAAATGCCGTGTTGTAATTTTTTTAATAATTCTAAAATAGCATCAATTTCGTCACGGACATATAAACGAATATCGGTTGCCACCTGGTCGTTACGGCTACGACCTGTATGTAATTTTTTACCTGTAATGCCAATACGTTGAGTAAGGCGTGATTCGATGTTCATGTGGACATCTTCAAGGTCAATACGCCATTCAAATTGACCTGCTTCAATTTCAGCCTGAATGGTATTTAAACCTTGGATAATATCGTCACGCTCTTCAGTCGTAAGTACGCCTACTTTGGCAAGCATCGTTGCATGTGCAATTGAGCCAGCAATATCTTGTTTATAAAAGCGTTGGTCAAATTGAACAGATGCTGTAAATTCAGCAACAAAAGCATCAGTCGCTTCAGAGAAACGACCGCCCCACATACCCGAAGTTTGGGCTTGTGACGGATTTGAGGAATTAGAAGATGTGGTCATATCGGCTCAATAAAGTAAAAAGCGGTGATTTGGACAAGAGTATAACAAATTCAGATTCACTTGCCGAAGAACAAGCCAATCAAACTTATGCTGATACGCAGGCAGAACAAAATTATGTGTATTTTTTTACGAAAATAGGGCGTTGGCAATATCTAATTGAACTATTTATTGGCAGTAATGCTTTGGCAATGGTCTTGGCTTTGGCTGAAGCACAGGGCTGGCAAGGTTTAAGTTTTACTCGGGTGCTGCAATATATTTTGTATATCAACTGGGTGGTATTGTGTTTTGCGGCTTTGGTTGAATTTTTTCAGGCACGTTTTTTACGCATGGGCTTGGCGCTATCGTTTATGGTGAGTTTTATCTTGCTGCAAACCATCGTATTGGTCACGACACTCAGTTTAAATACCTTATTGCATTTTGGGCAAAATTTTCATTTACAGCAGTTTAGTCTGGCTGAACTCATGCATGGGATTGGACTGCATTTGAGTTATGGTGTGATTTTGGGTGCGTTTTGTTTTCGTTATATCTATGTCCGAGAACAAGCTACTCAGCAGCGGCATAGCGAATTGCAAGCGCGGGTGCATGCTATGCAGGCCCGTATTCATCCACACTTTTTGTTTAACAGCTTAAATAATGTGATCAGTCTAATTGCAATTGATCCCGATAAAGCCGAGCAGATGCTGCTGAATTTATCACGTTTATTCCGTGCCAGTTTGCAGGAATTAAAACTGGTGAGCCTGAAAGATGAGATTGAACTTTGCCAGCGATATTTAGAGATTGAACAAATTCGTTTGGGTGATCGGTTGGCGGTAGAATGGAAAATTGAACAACCGCAACTGCTCAGTCAGGTACAAATACCCTTATTAACTTTACAACCCTTGTTAGAAAATAGTATTTTTCATGGAGTTGAAAAAGTTTTAGCAAAGAGTACGATAAGTATATTGATCGAAATATTGCAAAACCAAGTCAATATTGTCATTACAAATCCGTATGTCAGCGATAAAATAAATTTAAGACAAGGACACGGTATCGCGCTACAAAACGTGGAACAGCGCTTAAAAGCGTATTATGGGCGCAGTGTTACTTTCAAAAATTATGCGGGGAATGGTATGTACACCACGGTGCTGCAATACCGTTATAAATAAAAAAACTTGTGATTGTTCTGATTTTTCTAGACTTGATAAAAATAAAGTTATTGACTTAAAAAGGAGGAAAAATGGACATCCTAATTTGTGATGATGAGCCTCTAGCTAGAGAGCGATTATCACGTTTGGTCACTCAACTGGGGCATCATGTGGTGGCAACGGCAGCTCATGGGCAACAGGCGATTGAACTGGCGGATGAACATCAGCCGGATGTCATATTATTAGATATTCAAATGCCGGGAATGGATGGTTTAAGTTGCGCTCAACATTTGCGTGAGCTTGACCCAATGCCAGCCATTGTGTTTTGTACCGCCTACGATGAACATGCACTCGAGGCATTTAAGTCCAATGCGGAAGGCTATTTGTTAAAACCTATTATGCAACAGGAATTGCAACAGGTTTTAGATCATTTAACAAAACTCACGCAAGCGCAGATGAGTCATTTAAAACAAAAAGAAAATATGAACGAATTAAAAATAAAACGTCACCAAATTGCTGCGAAAACTTATCGTGGTGTAGAGTTGGTGCCTATAGAAAATATCTATTATTTTTTAGCCGATCAGAAATATGTCACGGTGCGTCATAAAAATGGCAGTGTCTTGATTGATGAAACGCTGAAAGATTTAGAAACCGAATTTGGTGATCTGTTTATTCGGATTCACCGAAATGCCTTGGTCTCGATTCAGTTTTTGGAGGGGCTAGAAGTGGTCAATTCAGGACAGTATCAGGTACGTTGCCGCGAGCTAGATGAGCGTTTGGCTGTTAGTCGACGACATTTGCCTTTATTGCGAGAACGCATCCAAAAACTCTAATTGATCAGCCTCATCGCAGATGAATACGCAGCAGATTGATAAATCGGCAAAGAAATAGACTTGCATTTTTAGGGGATCAGGTTAAGTTTAGATGAACTTATTTATCTTGCTTAGCCACTATGATGAAAACCCTGAAAATTGCAACTCGACAAAGCCCGCTTGCGTTATGGCAGGCTGAACACATTCGTGCCCGTTTAGAGGCGATGCATGCCGATTTAACTGTTGAGTTGGTGACCTTTGTCACACAGGGCGATAAAATTTTAGATACCCCATTGGCAAAAATTGGGGGGAAGGGCTTATTTGTCAAAGAATTAGAAGCCGCCTTAATGGATGGTCGTGCCGATTTAGCCGTACACTCTATGAAAGATGTACCCATGGCATTGCCTGAAGGTTTGAGCTTGGCGGTCATTTGTGAGCGTGAAGACCCACTCGATGCCTTTGTGTCGAATCACTATGCCAGTTTTGCAGATTTACCACAGGGCGCTAAAGTTGGAACCTCAAGCTTGCGCCGTAAATGCCAAATTTTAAAAGCACGTCCAGATTTAGAGATTATTGATTTACGTGGCAATGTGGGTACGCGCTTGTCTAAGCTAGATGATGGTCAGTATGACGCGATTATTTTAGCCAGTGCAGGATTAAAGCGTTTGGGCTTGGCAGAGCGTATTCGTCATACCATTCAGCCTGATGTGAGCTTACCTGCCGTTGGGCAAGGGGCTTTGGGTCTGGAATGTCGTAGCCAAGATCAGGCGGTGTTGGATTTAATTTTGCCGTTAATGCATGCCGAAACCAATGTCTGTGTACGTGCCGAACGTGCTTTTAATGCCTACTTGGAAGGCGGTTGTCAGGTGCCAATTGCAGGCTACGCAACTTTGCAGAATGGTCAGTTGCAGATTGAAGGTCGTGTTGGTAGTGTCGATGGGCAAACCATTCTTAAAGCTGTGCAATTTGGCGCACCTGAACAGGCTGAAATGCTAGGTGAAGAATTGGCAAAAGCTTTATTGGCACAGGGTGCGGGCGAATTACTCAAAGCCCTGTATCAATAATTCATATTGCACCAGAAGCCCATGCTCTTCATTAATACCCGACCTCAAGATCGTGCAGAGGCCTTAACTCAGGCTTTGCAACAACAGCATATTGAGGTCATTGATTTGCCCTTGTTGCAGCTTTCTGCACAGCCGTGGTCGGAGCAACTGGCTAATTTATATGCCCAGTTGCCTCACACGCATATTATTGTGGTGGTTAGTCCGACTGCTGTCGATATTGGGATGCAATATTTAGCCCGAAGCCAAATATCATTGCAGGATTTGCAGCATATACGTTGGGTGGCTGTGGGTGAGAAAACAGCAGAAGTTTTACGTGGATATGGTCTTTACAGCGAAGTCCCGCAGGTTGAAACTTCCGAAGGGATGCTGAGTTTGCCGTGTTTGCAAAATTTGAAAGTCGGCACACACATTGCCTTTTGGCGTGGCGAGGGCGGACGGCAATTTATGATGCAAACACTGCTTGATCAGGGGATGCAGATCCATAATTTTGTATTGTATCGGCGGGAGTGTCCTGCCAGTTCTATTGAAAAAATGCAGGCAGTACGCGCACGTTTAATACAATCTTCAGAATTTATCATGATGATCAGCAGTGAAGCCAGTTGGTTAAACTGGCTAAGCTTAATTCAGCGGGATTTCGATCTACTGAACAAAGGTCATTATTGGGTATTGGGTGATCGTTTAGAGAAAATTTTGCTCGATTATCAAACGCAGCATCATACAAAATATAACGTATTCAAGTTGACCCATTTAAAAACAGAATTAATATTGCAGCAAATGATGCGCATGCAAGGAAAACTATGAAAAAACTGGTTGTGATAGTGGTGTTGATCGCTTTGGTCTGGATCGTCAAATTAAGTTTTGATGTGATGCAAATTTCAGCGCAACAACAGCAACTCAGTCAAAGTTTGCATCTTGCAGAAAAAACCAATGCCAATTTAAATGATCAGTTGGTGGCTTTGCAGCGCCGTAATTATACCCAAGATGCACCAGAACAGCCCGCAGTATCCAGCGCTGTGCAGCAAGAAGATGCGATTCAACCAGTAGATATGGTGGCGCAGCAATTGGACTTGGTGGAATTTTCCTTACAACAACAACAGTTTCACTATGCGACTGAAAAGCTAGCTCATTTAGACCGTGAGTTAAACGAATATGCTTTAGCTCCTGCTTTGAAACAAAGTTTGCACCAAGTTGTTCAGCAAGATCAGAAACAAATTCAACAACTTATAACAACACGTGATGCGCAATATCAACAAGTAAGTCAGTTATTGCAGCAATTAGATCAACAATTAAAACAGCAAGCTCAACAACCTGAGCTGAACCCTGCCGATGTCGATGATCGTTATTTTTGGCAAAAATGGCTGAGTATTGAATCTGCCAAGCAACCTGCGACACAGTTGATGCAGCGTCAGATTATTTTAAAAGAAGCGCAATTGCGTCTATTGCTGGCTCGACAAGTCTTTATGCAAGGTCAATATGTGCAATATCAACAAGAAGTGAATGACATTATTCAGTTATTACAACAATTGCCTGATCAGAAAGCACAACAATTGGTTCAGCAATTAGAAAAAATTAAAAACTTAAATATCGTTCCAACGCCGAGTTTAAAAACACGTGCTTTATTGGGGGCGGTATAAATGAAACAGATTTTACTCGCCTATGTGGTGGTCAGTATTGTATTGGTCGCTTTGCTGAGCGTACTGAGTTATGGGTATGGTTCAGGCTATGTTTATGTGTATTGGCGCGAATGGCAATTACAAACCAATATTTGGTTGTTGTTGTTCTTTTTCTTATCGATCAGTGTTTCACTACAAATTTTATGGTTGTTGTTAAAGCGCTATTTTAGCCGTGAACAGCGTAAGGTTGAAACAGTATTTAACTTTAAAAATCTGCATCCATATGAGCAATTGGCGGTCATTTGGTTGCTAGATGCTGCAGAAGATCAACACCAGTTTATTCGACAGGTGTTTGCCCAGTCAGGTTTGCTCAAAGGAGTGATGGAAGCACGTATGCACTCCATCCAACAGCAATATCTGCAAGCGTTGGCTGCCTTAAATCAAAGCAGTGCCATGGCGTTTGAGTTGGCAGAAATACAGCGTATTGAAATTTATTTAGCGCAGCAACAACCTGAACAAGCTTTGACGCATTTAGAGTTTTTGAATCAGCACGAATTATCGCCGTGGTTATTTAAAGTCAAAACGGCTTATCAAAAACGTTTAATTGCCTTGTGGGGCGAATTTGCCACGCAATATCCTTGGCATTATTTACGTTCGACCAAATACGGGCATTTAGATGCAGACACCAAGCAAAAGTGGCTGACTGAGTTATTAACCCAATTTGAGCAGGCTGATGCAGAAAATTTACAGGCTTTGCAGCAGCGTTATAGTGATTTAAGTGAGCAGATTTTCAGTCAGTCTTATGCCATTCAGGTGTTGTGGTTGAAGTTATTGTCGCGTCTGCCTGATTTAGCCGCACAACATGAACGTCTTTCGGTACAGATGTTGAGTGAACAGTTTAATCAGGAAGTGTTTTATTTATGGTTCCAACAGCAGTTGTTAAAACAACAACCTGATTATGCCAAAATTGAACAGCAAATAAATCTGTGGGAACAGAAATACCCTGCATTACCTGTATTTAGTTTTGCCAAATGGCATATTTTTACAGCAACAGCGCGTTATTCAGAAGCCGAGCAATTACTGGATTTATATCCTGAACACGTATTAATGAGTTATTTAAGAGTTAAATCTAATTTAAAAGATCAGCCTGAATTATTAAAACAGTTAAATTTAATCTTTGAAAATAATTCTAATTTTGTCGAAATTAAAATTTAAGGGTGAGTTGTGTTAACACTAGCAGATTATCCAATTGTTTTTGAGCAGCGTGTTGCATGGGGAGATATGGATGCTTTTGGGCATGTCAATAATGTGATCTATTACCGTTATATTGAAAGTGCGCGTTTATATTATTTAGACCATTTAAAAATTTTACAGCAAGATGTTTTGACTGTGATTGCCTCAAATCAGTGCAAATATATACGTCCTGTGGTTTATCCTGATATTTTAAAAATTGGCGTTCGGGTAGAAGAATTGCGTAATAGTGCCATGCGTATGCATTATTTAATCCACAGTGAAGCACAGCAAATGGTGGTGGCAGAGGCAGATGCGGTGATTGTATGTGTAGATCGCGTCAATATGCAAAAAACCTTAATCCCTGAAAATGTACGCGCGGGTATTCATAAAATAGAAAAAACCGTACCGCATATTCTTGATTAAATCTTAATAATCAGTTCATAATATGTCCGACTGTTATTTATATGTAGAGTAGTAGATTTTTTATTGACGCTTCGGTTTGATAAAAATAGAATGAATCTGCTTAATTTAATAACTGAATATAAAAAGCATAGTTTTTGGAGTAAGTATGATGCCTGATATTAGCAATTTGTCTGTAGAACAGTTAAAGCGTTTACAAGCTGAAGCGGAAGCATTAATTGCCACGAAAAAAGATCAAGCAATTGAAGATGCCTATAATCAAATTTTAGCGATTGCAGACAATTTGGGTTTAAGCATTGAGCAGATTTTGGAAGTTGGCGAAAGCAAGCGTAAGAAAAGCCCACGTAAAACTGTAGCGCCACGTTATCGTAGCAAAATCAATTCTACAGATACTTGGACTGGTCGTGGTAAAAAACCACGCTGGTTAGTCGCTGAATTAGAAAAAGGCGCAAAACTTGAAGATTTTCTAATCTAAGCTTCATCAATTTGTCATTGATTTGACTTAGAGTTCAAAAACCAAGCAATACAGCTTGGTTTTTTTATCTGTATCAATTGGCGACGCCGAAAAAGTGTGCATAATGTGTGAGTGTTATAAAAGTCATTCATAGAAAAATTAGTAAGGTTGGTCGTGGTGGCATGATAAAGAAACCCAAATACATCACGTGGTGGATTTTCGCCCTCATTGCATTTTTGTTTTTTGTGTTGTTACAAATCCCAGCAGCGTGGTTGATTTCAAAATTTTATAAAAATAATCAGACCTTACATAATGTGAGTGGTAATATTTGGAAAGGACAAGCCGATTGGCATAAAGGACAGTTACGTGGCTCTTTAAGTTGGAATACACGTCCTTTAGATTTATTTTTATTGCGTGTCGCTGCCGATGTTGAAGTACACAGTGGCAATACCAAACTCGAAGGCATTGTTGGCTATCGTTTTGGTAGCGTCTTGGTGCAATCTTTAGATGGGCAAGTTGCGCCAGAAACCTTAAAAAGTATTGTGGACTGGCAGTGGCCAAGTAATGCGATTCAACTCAAAGACATTCATTTGAATTTTAAAAAACAACAAGGTTTTACCAAAAGCAAAGGACAGTTGCAGTGGGCGGGTGGCGAATTGCTGTATCGTTTTGCTCAGCGCCAAGACCGTATGAATATTCCTGCGTTAAAAGGCAGCTTGTCTGATGAAAATGGCAAACTGTTATTTGATATTCGCGATCAACGTGAACAAAAAATGCTGAATATTGCGCTTGATCAAAGCTTGATGTTAGATGTACAACTTACGCAACGCTTATTGATGAATATCGCCTCTTATGAGGGTAAAGCGGGCTTAGATACCTATGTAATCAGTACTCGCCAACCTCTATTTAAAGGAGGTTTCTAATGCGTACACTCTCTGAACGATTGGAGAATTTGCACTGGAAGCAGTTTGATCGTGCTGCGCCTGTACTTTTAACTTTTTTGATTTTGTACCTGTGTTGGAAGCTGGCGAGTTTATTTTGGTGGGTTGTTGCGCCGCCCCAAGTCATACAAATTGATCGGGTGGAGTTAGGTTCACAGCAACCACAAATCCCGAATATTTCATCCTTTGCATTGTTTCAAGAACTAGGGCGTAGCAACACTGCCGATGATCAATTAAATATGACCTTGCAAGGTGTGGTGGTTGGGCAACCGAGTCGGTATTCTTCTGCGGTCATTAAAGTGAATGATGTGGCAGAGCGATACCGTGTTGGCGATGTGATTGATTCGAGTCAGTACCAATTGGCAGAAGTTTATTGGGATCGGGTGGTTTTACGTCATAGCAGTGGCGCGACGCGTGAAGTATTGTTTAAAGGTATTGAAAATGGTTTAAATCAACCTATCGCACCTTTAATTCCAAGTGGTAATCAAGCTCCTGTAACTGCACCTACGCAGTCCGCACAACCGAATAATGCCATTGGACAGGCAGTGCAGCGCATACAGGAAGATCGCGAACAATACTTAAAAGAGATGGGTGTTGAAGCAAATACGGGCAATGGTTATGAAGTGACTACACGTACGCCAGCCGCTTTAAGAAATAAACTGGGTTTACAGCCAGGTGACCGTATTTTGTCTTTAAATGGGCAAAACGTCGGGCAAGGACAAAGCGATGCACAATTGCTTGAACAGGCACGTCGTGAAGGTCAAGTGAAATTAGAAATAAAACGTGGTGATCAAGTGATGACCATACAACAAAATTTTTAAATGGATCGGCATCGTAACTACATGCAGAGACATATTTAGGGTTAGGAAACACAGTAGATTATGGCTTTATTGAATCATGAGCGTCCATTTTGGGCATTACTGGCTGCTGCACCGCTTGTTGCAATGGTGAGTACTGCAAGTCATGCGCAAACCTGGAAAATTAATTTACGTGATGCGGACTTAACTGCATTTATTAATGAAGTGGCCGATATTACAGGCAAGAACTTTGCAGTCGATCCGCGTGTGCGTGGCAATGTCACGGTGATTTCCAACAAAGCCCTGAATAAAAATGAAGTCTATGACCTGTTTTTAGGCGTATTGAATGTGAATGGTGTGGTGGCAATACCATCAGGCAATACCATTCGCCTTGTACCTGACAGCAATGTAAAAAGCTCAGGCATTCCCTATGATGGTCGTCAAAATGCGCGTGGTGACCAAATTGTAACGCGAGTGATTTGGCTAGAAAATACCAATGCCAATGACCTGATTCCTGCTTTACGTCCGCTCATGCCGCAGTTTGCGCATTTGTCTGCGGTCGGGGGCACCAATGCTCTAATCGTGTCTGATCGTGCCAGTAACATTTATCAGTTAGAAAGCATTATTCGTAACCTAGATGGTACGGGGCAAAATGACATTGAAGCGATTAGCCTGCAATCCAGTCAAGCCGAAGAAGTCATTGGCTTGCTTGAGTCGATGAGTTCGACAGGGGCAGCGAAAGATGTTAAAGGTTCGCGTGTGCGTATTGTGGCGGACAACCGTACCAATCGTATTATCATCAAAGGCGATACCGCAACACGTAAACGCATTCGTCAAATGATTGAAATGATGGATGTGCCTGCGGCAGATCGTTTGGGTGGTTTGAAGGTTTTTCGCTTGAAATATGCCAGTGCACAGAATTTAGCAGAAATATTGCAAGGTCTGGTTTCAGGACAGGCGGTGAGCAGCAGCTCTAATGCAAATAGCAACAGTAACAACAACAGTGCTAGTAATTTAAGCAGCACCAATAACAACACAGGTAATTCATCGACTATTTCCACCCCAAGTATTAATTTGGGTGGCAGCTCGAATAGCAACAATCAAAACAACATCACCAGTTTTAATGGTAATGGTGTCAGTATTATTGCCGATGGCTCGCAAAATGCTTTGGTGGTCAAAGCCGATCCGCAGTTGATGCGTGAAATTGAATCGGCCATTCAGCAACTAGATACCCGTCGTCAACAAGTGTTGATTGAAGCTGCGATTATAGAAGTGGAAGGTACCGATGCCGACCAATTGGGTGTGCAGTGGGCATTGGGCGATTTAAGCAGCGGTATCGGTCTAATTAATTTTGACAATATTGGTGCAAGTTTAAAAAATGTTGCTGCAGGCTATTTAACTGGTGGTGCAGCAGGCGCAGGCAGTGCGATTGGTGCAGGTACGTCATTGGTGTTGGGTGATTATCGTGAAGGTCGTGATGGTTCACGCAAGCTATATGGTGCGATGATTCAGGCCTTGAAGGAAAAAACCAAATCCAATTTATTGTCTACGCCATCTATTGTGACCATGGACAATGAAGAAGCCTATATTGTGGTTGGTGAAAACGTTCCTTTTGTAACAGGTTCATTATCTACCAATGGTGGTGTGGCAAATCCGTATACCACTATTGAACGTAAAGATGTCGGGGTTACTTTAAAAGTCGTGCCACATATTGGTGAAGGCGGAACACTACGCTTGGAAGTTGAACAAGAAGTGTCAGATGTCAAAGCCAATAAAGGTCAGGCGCAGGATTTAGTCACCAGCAAACGCGCAATTAAAACTTCTATTTTGGCCGAGCACGGACAAACCATTGTCTTAGGTGGCTTAATTTCTGATAACTCGGTTTATAGTCGTCAGGCTGTGCCAGGGTTGGGTGCTATTCCAGGGTTGGGGCGTTTATTCCGTTCCGATGGTCAATCTAATCAAAAACGTAATTTATTGATTTTTATTCACCCAACCATTGTGGGAGATAGTCAGGATATTCGCCGTATTTCGCAGCAGCGTTATAGCCAATTGTATAGCCTTCAGTTGGCAATGGATGCCGATGGTAGCTTTGCTAAACTGCCTGAGAATGTTAGCGATGTTTATCAGCAGCGTTTGCCTGTATCTCGAGTTGCGCCGCAAACAGGAACTTATCAAACCTTACCATCAGCAGTGTCTGCAAACCGCACAGCAACGGTGGTGAGCACCCCTGTTGCGATTGAGCCTGCGGTACAGCGCCAAAACGTAGTTTTGCCGCAGCAGGAAGTCAGCAAAACTAAAAATACAGTCACTACGACCACAATTCGCGCTACACCTTAATCGTATCCTGCGCAGATTGTGGTTGAGGGCATGTTATGATGTCGCCAAATCACACGAGAGAAGTTATTTATGACTTGGAAAATACAAGCAATTAGCGGTGAATTTACTGGCCAAGAAATTAGTATCGACCGTGATATGTTGGTGGGGCGTCATCAAAGTGCAGATTTGGTGCTGCAATCGGCAGAAATTTCACGTAAACATGCGGCTTTTTTACTTAAAGAACAAGCGCTGTATGTGCAAGATTTAAATTCTTCCAACGGCACTTTTGTAAATGATTTACGCATTGCCGATGAAACCTTACTTAAAGAAGGTGATATCGTCCAATTTGCCAGCTTAAAGTTTTCAGTATTTGCGCCTGCGGTTGAATTGGAACATGCGGCAGATGTCGCCGAAACTGCTGAAAAAGTCACAGCACAAACAGAAAAAACACCTGCACAGCAAATGAACGAGCAGGGAATGCCTGAATTGAATCAACGTGACAGTTCTGTGCAATTAAACCGTGATGGTATGCCGCAAGGCGTGGCAGTACCAAAACCAGCACCTATTCCAGAAGGCGTGGATATTCATGCAGTTCCAGCAGAGCCAACACCTGTGTCTGTCGAGCAGCCTGTTTCTCGTGTGGAACAAGAGAAAGAACAGCAAAAAAATGCTTCTGTTGGCTTGATTTCACTGATTGTCTTGGTGATTTTGGCAGTTTTGGCTTGGCTATTGTTTAAATAAGCAGCCTTTGCTTTACAATCAAGGCATGCGATCGCATGCCTTTGTTCATTTAGGGGGAAGAATGTCTATTGCTCAGCTTGATACACGTCAAGTCATTTTATTTGATTTAGATGGCACTTTGGTCGATTCTGCGACAGATTTATACCGCGCCATGAACATGAGTTTAAATGCACTGCAACTGCCTTTGGTAACACTGGAACAAGTGCGAACTTGGGTGGGGAAGGGAACTGCGGTATTTTGCAATAGTGTCTTATCGCACTTAATGGGCGAAGTTCATCCTGAACAGCAACAACAGCTACTGAACACCTTCTTAGAAATTTATAATGCCGATCCGTGTATCGACACACAACCATTCCCGGGCATTATTGAATTTTTGGACTGGGCAAAAGCACAACAAAAAACCTTAGTTTGTGTGACCAATAAACCTGAACTACCTGCTCGTGCCATTGTTGAAGCATTAGAGATGCAACACTATTTTGCTGATGTGATTGGTGGAGATCGCTTTGAGGAGCGTAAACCACACCCGCGTCAATTGCTGCATTGTGTTGAACATTATCAAGTGGAGAAGTCTCAAGTCTTGATGATTGGTGATTCTTCTAATGATGTTGAAGCCGCGCGTCGAGCAGGGATTGATTGTATTGTGGTCAGCTACGGCTATAATCATGGTGAGCCGATTGCCAATTGTCAGCCGCAACAAATTGTGGATAATTTAACTGAATTGTTAAATATTTAAGATTCAAAAATCAAATAATTTTACGCTAATTGCTATAAAGGATATCAATATGAGTCAGGCTGTAATGCCCATATTTCGATGGCGACGCTAGTCAATCTACAACCGTCCTTCACTTCGTCTTATCGAAAACATTGCTACATCGAAATATAGAGAGCTTCACATGACCACTCTGACTCAATTTGAACAACTTAAAGCAGCAGGCTACAACCTCATTCCTGTATATCGCCAGCGTTTGGCCGATACCGAAACTCCATTGTCGGTATTTGCACGTTTGAAGCAGCATCAACAAGCCTATTTGTTTGAGTCTGTAGAAGGTGGTGAAAACTGGGCACGTTATTCAATTATTGGTTTGGGTGAATCTACAGTTTTCTCCTGTAATGCGGGTGAACTCACCATCCAACATGCTGACGGTTCAATCGAAAAACAAACTTGTGCACAGCCGTTTCAGTATATCCGCGATTTTCAAGCGCAATTTAAAGTGCCTACGCAAGCTGACTTGCCTGAATTGCCAAGCTTTACAGGTGGTTTGGTGGGTTATTTTGGTTACGATGCAGTGCGTTATATCGAACCGCGTTTAAAAAACGTGCCTGCAGCAGATCCAGTCGGTTTGCCTGATATTTGGATGATGTTGTCTAAAACAGTCATCGTGTTTGATAACTTAAAAGATACCTTGTTCTTAATTGTGCATGCCGATGCAGCGCAGGCAGATGCTTATGACAAGGCACAACAACAACTCGATGCACTAGAAGAAATTTTAGCAACCCCGATTAGTCTAAAAGCAGAAAAACATACGCCACCACATTTTGAATCGCTTACAGGCAAAGAAAAATTCTTGACGACCATTGATACCGTCAAAGAATACATTCGTGCAGGCGATGTTATGCAAGTGGTGCCTGGACATCGCATGGTGTCAGATTTTGATGGTGAGCCGTTACAGGTTTATCGTGCTTTGCGCCATCTCAACCCATCGCCGTACTTATTCTTGGTACAAGGCAAAACTTTGGGCGATGATCAGCCGTTTCATATTGTCGGCTCATCACCTGAAATTTTATCGCGTTTGGAAAATGGTATTGCCACTGTGCGTCCTTTAGCAGGTACACGCCCGCGCGGTAAAACCAAAGAAGAAGATTTGGCACTTGAGCAAGATTTGTTGTCGGATGAAAAAGAAATTGCCGAACACTTAATGCTGATTGACTTGGGGCGTAATGATGTCGGGCGTATCGCCAAAATTGGTAAAGTACAAGTGACTGATCAAATGGTGATCGAGCGTTATTCGCATGTCATGCATATTGTGTCCAATGTGCAAGGTGAAGTGCGTGACGATGTCGATGCTTTGGATGTTTTTCAGGCAACTTTCCCTGCAGGGACACTTTCGGGTGCACCAAAAATTCGTGCCATGGAAATTATTGATGAAGTTGAGCCTGTAAAACGTGGTGTTTTTGGTGGTGCTGTTGGTTATTTAGGCTGGCATGGCGAAATGGACATGTCGATTGCGATTCGTACCTGTGTTATTCGTCAAAATAAGGTCTATGTGCAGGCAGGCGCAGGTCTAGTTGCGGACTCAAATCCTGAATCTGAATGGAATGAAACCCAAATAAAAGCTCGCGCAGTGATCAAAGCGGTTGAATTATCATCAAATGGATTGATTTTATGAGTTTTTAGCGTTTTTTTTGAAAAAAACACTTGCACGGATTTCAAGTTTTGCTAAACTGCACACCGTTCCGATACGAAACGTACGAAACACTAAGAAACGCCGGCATAGCTCAGTTGGTAGAGCAACTGACTTGTAATCAGTAGGTCCACAGTTCGAATCCGTGTGCCGGCACCATCTTAGGGAGTTTGAGTTGTTAAGTAAAGAACGAACACTGAGTAAGTGTGAAAATGGTGGGATTCCCGAGCGGTCAAAGGGAGCAGACTGTAACTCTGCCGCGTAAGCTTCGAAGGTTCGAATCCTTCTCCCACCACCATTAACTTCGATAGAAGTGGTAATTACCAACATAGATGCGGGAGTAGCTCAGTTGGTAGAGCGGCAGCCTTCCAAGCTGCATGTCGCGAGTTCGATCCTCGTCTCCCGCTCCATCGAAGGATTTGTCGCTCTTATAGCTCAGTGGTAGAGCACTCCCTTGGTAAGGGAGAGGTCTCGAGTTCAAATCTCGATAAGAGCTCCAGATACAGTTTAGCGATTATTCGCACAAGATTTTCAAAAAGCAGGCTTATTAGTCTGCTTTTCAAGTATTAGGTGTCTAGTTTTTTAGGCGATATGTCGGGGCAGAGTTTTACTCAGCATTGTGTTCGACGTAAACGAGGAAGATGAACATGGCTAAGGCTAAGTTTGAACGTAATAAGCCACACGTTAACGTGGGCACAATCGGTCACGTTGACCATGGTAAAACAACTTTAACAGCTGCGATTGCTACAGTATGTGCACGTAAGTTTGGTGGTGAAGCGAAAGATTACGCTGCTATCGACTCTGCACCAGAAGAAAAAGCACGTGGTATTACAATTAATACTTCTCACGTAGAATACGATTCTCCAACTCGTCACTACGCGCACGTAGACTGCCCAGGCCACGCCGACTATGTTAAAAACATGATCACTGGTGCTGCTCAGATGGACGGTGCGATCCTTGTTTGTTCAGCGACTGATGGTCCAATGCCACAAACTCGTGAACACATCCTTCTTTCTCGTCAGGTAGGTGTACCTTACATCATCGTATTCTTAAACAAATGCGATATCGTAGACGATGAAGAGTTAATTGAATTAGTTGAAATGGAAGTTCGTGAACTTCTTTCTACTTACGACTTCCCAGGCGACGACACTCCAGTAATCCGTGGTTCAGCACTTGCTGCACTTAACGGTGAATCAGGTCAATATGGTGAAGATG
>NZ_JBWKMK010000004.1:0-44132 GCF_056431365.1 Acinetobacter seohaensis | reverse complement strand
TATGCCTCCTAAAGAGCCGTTGAAGACTACGACGTTGATAGGTTGGATGTGGAAGCATAGCGATATGTGAAGCTGACCAATACTAATTGCTCGTGAGGCTTGACTATACAACACCCAAACAGTTGGGATTGTATGCTCAATCGATTCAAATCCAATCAGTCAATTCAGACTGATCTTGATTTAGTTAACGCTAAACAATAAAATTCAGACCCAATACAGCCCAATCTGTTACAGATTCGGAAAACGCAGTGCATCACCATCGTGAATAAGACCAATGCAAGTCTCCGTAAACAGTTGTGCTGGCGACCATAGCAAGAGTGAACCACCTGATCCCTTCCCGAACTCAGAAGTGAAACCTCTTCGCGCTGATGGTAGTGTGGGGTTACCCATGTGAGAGTAAGTCATCGCCAGCTCATTATTCGAACACCCTCAACTAGCGTTGGGGGTGTTTTTTTATGTGGGAAAGAAAAGTAGAAAGAAATCTGAACAGAACTTCTGATTAAAATCTTTATGTCTTTTAATGAATCTATGTTATACCTAATAAAACGGCATAGAAATTGCTTATCAAAAACTTATATATTAAGTTGTTGAAAAACATAAATTTAAAAGAGTGGGTGAAAATGAAGTTATCGGTTGGATTAAAAGTTGCAAACTCCTTGTCACTGACACCGCAGTTACAACAAGCCATTCGTTTGCTTCAACTTTCGAGCTTGGAACTTGAACAAGAAGTTCAAATTCAGTTGGACAGTAATCCCTTATTAGAAAAAGTCGAAGAACAAAGTAGTGTCGAAAGTTTATCCACCTTAGAAGAGCAAGAGCATGATCAAAAGGATTTGACTAAAGAATTAAATGCAGATCATCTACCGAATGACTTGCCTGTCGATACAGACTGGGATGATGTGTACACTCATTTACCCACGAGTTTGGGAGCAGCGGAATATGAAGAGCGCGAGGATAATCGTCAGGGACATTTAGGTTTAAAAGAGCACATGATGCAACAAATCAATCTGTTGCATTTTTCTCAAGTCGAGCAGCTCATTGCCTACTGTATTGTCGATGCTTTGGATGACAATGGTTTCTTGGATTGTGAAATATCTGAAATCACTACATCTGTGCAACATTTATTGATCTCCATGGAATACGAAGATGAAGTTGAAGACGATGAAGTTTTGGTCGTTTTGAAACATATTCAGCGTTTAGAGCCGATTGGTATTGGTTCGCGTAATTTGGCGGAATGTTTATCTATTCAGCTTGAAAGTTTGGCTACAGATGTGCCTTATCGGCAGGAAGCACTGCAACTCTTGCAGCATTATGAGTTATTAATTTCGAATGATTTAGCCAAGTTAATTAAGCAAACGGGTTTAAGCGCAGATCAGCTACAGCATGCAGTGGCTTTATTAAAAACCTTGAAAGCGCATCCTGGTACAGCATTTGAAGATCAGGAGTCAGATTATCAAATTCCAGATGTAGTGGTCAGTAAAAAGCAGGACCATTGGCAGGTGCAGCTGAATCCTGATGTTGTGCCTAAGCTTAGAATTAATTCGTTTTATGCCAATATGATTAAACGCGCAGATCAAAGTGAAGATAATCAATATTTGCGTAATCAAATGCTAGATGCGAAAAACTTTATTAAAAGTGTTGATGAACGTCATAAAACCTTATTAAAGGTAGCGACTTGTATTGTGCAGCATCAACGTGAATTTTTAGAAATTGGTGCTGAAGGAATGAAACCGTTGATTTTGCGTGATGTAGCTGATGAGGTGGAGTTGCATGAATCTACAGTTTCACGGGTGACCACCAATAAATATATGTTAACTCCACGTGGTTTATTTGAATTGAAATATTTCTTTTCAAGTCATGTTGGAACCTGTTCAGGTGGAGAAGCATCCTCAACTGCGATTCGCGCGAAGATTAAAAAGTTAATTGCAGATGAAAATCCACGTAAACCTTTGTCAGACAACACAATTGCAAACCTTCTTAAGGAAGAAGGAATTGATGTGGCACGTAGAACGGTTGCGAAATATCGTGAGTCATTAAATATTCCGTCATCTTCTGAACGAAAAGTCTTGATCTAGTTTTTAAAATCGGTCTATTCTAAGGATTCATTATGACCAAATAATGAATTTTTTTTGAAGGAATAGTTAGACATGATTTAAAGTGACCGCTGCAGTGATCTGTTATTTGGCAATCAATCATGTGAACTATGCCTTCCTAATCCTAATGAAGGTGAGGGATAGAATTATGCAAATAACAATTCGTGGACATCACTTAGCTATCACCCCTGCAATTGAAGAAAATATTCGACTTAAATTTGCACAAATGACCAAACATCTGGATCAGGTCAATAGTATGCAGGTGAAATTAAGTAAAGATCATCAAATCGATAAACATTCTAAAAAAGGCAGCGCCAATCATATTGCAGAAGCAATTATTCGTTTACCTGGAACGGAGCTTTTTGCGCAGGCTAGTGCAGATGATATGTATACTTCAATTAAGATGATGACAGAAAAATTAAAACGTCAGTTAGAGAAACATCGGAAGATGCAGTTGGATTATCAGCCTTTAGCCATCTAGTTAAAATGTGATTTAAAAAGAGGTTTTGGATAAACCTCTTTTTTTATTGCGATAATGTATAGTATTAATGAATTATTTTTTCTATTTATAGTAAAATGACAGGTTTTTACACCGTTGGTCCTATAAGAGGTCTTTGTGATGAATAGTGAACAGCTCACTGAAATTTTAAAAGCTGCTTTTCCAGAGGCTGAAGTTGCTGTAAGTGGGCAAGGCGGCAAGTTTGATCTTCGTATTGTAGATAATCAGTTTGAAGGTAAGCGTCCTGTTGCTCGTCAACAAGCAGTGTATGCACCATTGAATAGCTATATTGCCAGCGGTGAAGTTCATGCGGTTACAATTCGTGCAATGACACAAGAAGAATGGCGTAAAGCAAGCTTATTTGGAGCTTAATAATTTAATGGATAAATTTTTAATTCAGGGCGGTAATAAGCTCGAAGGTGAAGTGCGTATTTCTGGTGCAAAAAATGCAGCCTTGCCACTTCTTGCTGCAATGATTCTTGCAGAAACGCCAATTACATTGAAAAATGTTCCAAATTTAAAAGATGTAAATACCTTGGTGAAGTTGATCGCAGGCTTGGGCATTAAAATGTCTTATGAAGGCGATACAGTCATTGCAGATACATCAACGTTGGACAACCAATTTGCACCTTATGAATTGGTAAAAACCATGCGTGCTTCTATTTTGGTGCTTGGCCCATTGGTCGCGCGCTATGGTAGTGCAAAAGTATCTTTGCCAGGTGGTTGTGCAATTGGTTCACGTCCTGTCGATCAGCATCTTAAAGCACTTGAAGCTTTAGGCGCAGAAATTGAAGTTGAAAATGGCTATGTGAATGCCAAAGTTAATGGTCGCCTTAAAGGTGGCGAAGTGGTCTTTGATATGGTCACTGTTGGCGGAACAGAAAACATTCTCATGGCTGCGGTATTGGCAGATGGTGTTACCACTATTCGTAATGCTGCACGTGAACCTGAAATTACCGACCTTGCGCAAATGCTCATCAAAATGGGCGCTAAAATTGAAGGTTTAGATACCGATACTTTAGTGGTTACAGGTGTTGAACACTTGCATGGTTGTGAGTATTCGGTGGTTGCTGACCGTATCGAAACGGGTTCTTATTTGGCTGCGGCTGCAATTACAGGCGGTAAAATCAGAACCACACATACCGATCCTGCCTTGCTAGAATCTGTGTTAGATAAGTTTGAAGAAATGGGTGCGGAAGTCACACGTGGCGATGACTGGATTGAACTGGATATGATGGGCAAGCGCCCTAAAGCCGTGAGTTTGAGAACTTTACCACACCCTGAATTTCCAACAGACATGCAAGCACAGTTAATGGCGGTGAATGCGATTGGACGCGGTTTTGCTACCATTTCGGAAACTATTTTTGAAAACCGTTTTATGCATGTCCCTGAGTTGTCACGTATGGGTGCCAATATTCAGGTAGAAGGCAATGATGCGGTGGTGACAGGCGTAGAAAAACTTTCTGCTGCACCTGTTATGGCAACCGATTTACGTGCCTCATTCTCGTTGGTGTTAGCAGCATTGGCGGCAGAAGGCGAAACATTGATTGACCGTATTTATCATATTGATCGCGGTTATGAAAATGTAGAACAAAAGTTACAAGGTTTAGGCGCCCAAATTAAGCGAGTAAATTGATGAATGACATGAGAAACGATGATCCAAATTTTGACGTCATGGGCAATTTTGATCATGGTTTAACTTTGGCATTAAGTAAGGGGCGAATTTTAAAAGAAACTTTGCCTTTATTAGAAACTGCGGGAATTAATTTACTGGAAGATCCAGATAAATCACGTAAGTTGATTTTCCCAACCACACATAAACAAGTGCGTATTTTAATTTTACGTGCCTCTGATGTACCAACTTATGTTGAAAATGGTGCGGCAGATATTGGGGTTGCGGGTAAAGACGTGCTGATGGAGCATGGCGCTCAAAATGTATATGAGCCGCTGGATCTGAAAATTGCCAATTGTAAATTAATGACTGCGGGCAAAGTTGGTATGCAGCGTCCAAAAGGTCGTTTAAAAATTGCCACTAAATATGTGAATTTGACCCGTCAATATTATGCCAGCTTAGGTGAGCAGGTTGATGTCATTAAACTCTATGGCTCAATGGAATTAGCACCATTGGTCGGTTTGGGTGATTACATTGTCGATGTGGTTGATACAGGTAATACTTTACGTGCCAACGGTTTAGAGCCGCTAGAAGAAATCTGTAAAGTATCTTCACGTTTAATTGTCAATAAAGCCAGTTTTAAGCGCAAGCAAGATTTGCTCAATCCAATTTTGGCACAACTTGAAAAAGCTGTGGCAGAACGAGAGTTGGCAAAACAATCTGCTTAACTTTGAACTTTGTATCCATCATCCTGCCTTCTCAAAAAACCGTCATTCAATGGCGGTTTTTTTATGTTCGTGCATGATTCTGTTCTTGAATTTCCATCAAAACATACTGCTTTCGCCATGTATAGATTCCCACAAAGCCCTAGAAACAAGGTAAACTAAACTTTTCTATCAAACCTTGTGGGTAAATTGATGCGACGTTTATCGACTCAAGATCAAAGCTTTAAACAAGCCTTTGCAGACTTGTTGGCTTTTGAAACTGTCAGTGATCCTGAACTTTTAAAAACTGTAGATCAAATTATTGCTGATGTGCGTCAGCACGGTGATGCTCAGGTTCTTAAACTCACTCAACAGTTCGATCGACATCCAGCGCATCAATTTTCAGAACTTGAGTTAAGTCAAGAACAACTGAAAGCCGCATTTGATGCTTTAGATAACGAAGTTCGTGAAGCTTTGGAATTGGCTGCTGCACGTATTCGTGAATTTCACCAAGCGCAAAAGCAGGATGGTTGGACTTATGTTGATGCTTTGGGCAATACACTCGGGCAAAAAGTCACACCATTAGACCGTGTTGGTATTTATGTGCCAGGTGGTTTGGCGTCTTATCCATCTTCAGTGCTTATGAATGCTGTACCTGCGCATGTTGCTGGCGTGCCTGAAATTATTATGGTGGTGCCTGCACCGAATGGTGAACTCAATCCATTGGTTTTGGCTGCTGCATATTTGGCAGGGGTGACTCGTGTATTTACCATTGGCGGCGCGCAAGCCGTTGCTGCGTTGGCGTATGGTACAGAAACTATCCCTTCGGTAGATAAAATTACGGGGCCGGGTAATCGCTTTGTGGCAGCTGCAAAACGTGCTGTGTTTGGTCAGGTCGGCATTGATATGATTGCAGGGCCATCCGAAATTTTGGTTTATGCTGAAGGTGAGAATAATCCTGAATGGTTGGCCATGGACTTACTTTCTCAAGCCGAGCATGACACGGTTGCACAATCTATTTTTATTACACCAGATGAGCAATTGCTGAATCAGGTTGAGCAAGCGATTGAACAGCACTTGGCGAATTTGCCTAAAGCTGAAATTGCCCGTACTTCTATTGCAAATCGTGGTGCATTGGTTTTGGTGAAAGATCGTCAAGAGGCGATTGAATTGATCAACCAAGTTGCGCCCGAACACTTAGAATTGTGTATGGATGATCCACAAGTGATGGCAGAAGAAATTCGTCATGCGGGTGCGATCTTTATGGGGCGCTATACACCAGAAGCTATTGGTGATTATTGTGCAGGGCCAAACCACGTATTACCAACGTCGGGTACAGCACGTTTTTCATCGCCATTGGGTGTTTACGATTTCCAAAAACGCTCAAGTCTGATTATGTGTTCAGCTGAGGGCGTGAAAAGTTTGGCGAAAACCGCTGATATTTTAGCGAAGCAGGAAAATCTGGATGCGCATGCACGATCAGCACGTTATCGTTATCAATCATAAATAGCATTACAACCTCTCCCTGACCCTCTCCTAATAAAGAGAGGGGAATTTAAACCACACAAATTTTGTGTCTTTAGTAATGAAAATTCCTCTCCCTTTGGGAGAGGTTAGGAGAGGGTTTAAAGAGAATACAAAATGAATATCACAGCAGAACAAATGCGTTTTTGGAGCCCTGAAGTACGTGAGCTAGAGCCTTATGTACCGGGTGAGCAGCCAAAAATTCAAAATTTATTAAAATTGAATACCAATGAAAACCCGTATCCACCTTCGCCTAAAGTGGTGGAAGCGGTGCAAAAGGTTTTAGAAAACTCGGCAGATGCACTGCGTTTATATCCAGATCCAGATGCGTCTGAGCTTAAGCAAGCCATTTCGAAACAGCAAAATGTAGCTGTTGGAAATGTCTTTGTTGGCAATGGTTCAGATGAAGTCCTTGCACATATTTTTAAGGCTTTTTTTGTTCAGGAACAGCCGTTACTGTATCCGGATATCACCTATAGTTTTTACCCTGTATATAGTCAATTTTTTGGGGTAAAAACTAAAATTTTGCCTTTAAATGATGATTTTGAAATTGTAGTTGATGACTATAAGCAAGCCAATGGTGGCATTATCATCACCAATCCGAATGCACCGACCAGTATTGCTTTAGGTTTAAGCGCGATTGAAGAAATTTTACAGGCCAATCCAAATTCAGTGGTGGTGATTGATGAGGCTTATGTCGATTTTGGTGCAGAGTCTGCAGTGAAATTGGTGGAAAAGTACGAGAATCTAGTGGTGTGTCAAACCACCTCTAAATCACGTTCATTGGCAGGTTTACGTGTTGGTTTTGCGATTGCACAACCACATTTAATTGCCGCATTGGAAGCCGTAAAAAATAGTTTTAACTCTTATCCAATGGATCGTTTTGCCATTGCAGCTGCGGTGGCATCTTTTCAAGATCAGGCGTATTTTGAAGCCCAATGCCAAAAAGTTATTGCTAGCCGTGAGAAATTGGTGACGGATTTAACGAGCTTGGGCTTTAAGATATTGCCATCACACGCCAACTTTATTTTTGCATCACATCCTCAACAGGATGCGGGTGAATTAGCTGCAGCATTACGTGAACGCGGTATTATTGTGCGTTATTTTAATAAACCACGCATCAATCAATATTTGCGCATTACTATTGGTACAGATGATCAAAATCAACGCTTAGTAGATACTTTAAAATACGATATTTTGGCTTAATTGTTAAAATATCGTAGAGGCGAGTGAAGCATTGAATTCACTCGCTTTTTTTGTTTTTGTGACATGCTATTGCGCAGGTTTGTACCAGCGGTTCAATAAGTCCAACATCGCTGAAACCTTGTCAAAACATTCTTGATATTCTGCTTCACAAACAGATGCAATCGTGACGCCACCACCAGCCCATAATGAAACATCTTGCTGATATTTCTGAATAGAACGGATCAGGATATTCCAAGAACCCGTTCCATCGGCATCAAAATAACCCATAGAGCCGCAATAGGCGCCACGTGCTGCACCTTCGAGTTCATCTATAATTTGCATGGCACGAATTTTCGGTGCGCCTGTAATTGACCCACCTGGCAAGGCAGACATCAACACATCAAAAGGATTCATCTCGGCTTTTAGTGTTGCGGTCACTTCACTGACCATGTGATGCACTTGGTTAAAAGACTCAATATTGAATAACTTTGGCGTTTTGACGCTGCCAGTTTCGGCATAAACACTTAAATCATTACGTAATAAATCCACAATCATCACATTTTCAGCCTGATCTTTTTTAGATTCACTTAATTGTTGTTTCGATTGTCGGTCTAATTCAGGATCGCCATAACGTGGCATCGTGCCCTTAATGGGTTTTGTGGTAATTTTTCGATTTTCCTCAAAATCGATAAAGAGTTCGGGCGAACAACTTAAAATTTCAAAATCACCAATACGTAAATAACCTGCATAAGGTGCATTGGTCAGTTGCCAAAACTGAGCTGCAGTCTCTAAAAGTTGACCTTGAGCCTCAGCGCTAAACTCTTGCGTAAGATTAATTTGATAACAATCTCCTGCCACTATATAGTCTTGAACATGTTGAAAGGCGCGTTGGTAATCTGTGAAATTCCAGCGGGCTTGACACTTTTGGCTTAATTGGAACTGTTCAATTATGGTTGATTGAGTATATAAATTTAAAATAAAATCAAAGATTTGAGTAGCAGCATCGTCTGAACTATAAAAATACCAGCCATCAGTTTCTTGCTGTAAATAGCTTTTAAATTGACCTAAAAAAATACTTGGCTGGGGACGAGACTGCATATTGATGTGTTGCTGTGCTGCTGCATCATACGAAACAAACCCCATTACACTGCAAAATGGGGCGGTGTCAGCATCTTCTAAAGCACCGAGATGAGCTGTTAAATCTAATTGAGTTGGACTTAATTCATATTGATCCAATGCCGTTTTTTGAAAGTAAAAATGTTGATGGTTTTGCTGCACACAATAGCGTTCAGCCAAAAAAGCAATACGTGCCTTTCCATTATTTTGCAAATAAATACAATGTGAAAGTGCTGCCAAAGCTTGCAAAATTCTTGCAGCCTCATATTCAGGTTCACAGAATAATTTTTTAAAATGAGTAGGATAGGACATAAAGCGTAAACAGCTGAGAGATTTTAAAAGGCTATTTTACATGATTGCAGCAGATAAAAAGCAAATAACCGTTTGTCGGTAAGATGTGGATTGCGACCAACAGCAGTTGAACAAAAAATAACTCAGATATACCTTTGTATGTGCAAACCGGCTACTCAAGGAATGTGTGTCAGTGTTGTCCTCATCAAATAAAAACACAATCACTGGCACTGAGTGGTAAAACCAAAAAAATAATACTCTCGGGAGAGTAACAAGATGAAAAAATTTACTAAACTTGCTTTGGTATCATCAATCGCGTTAACGACAAATGCAATGGCAATGCAGGCAATGGACGATACTGCATTAAGCGCAACTACTGGTCAAGATGGTTTAAGCATCGGGATTGGTATTTCTAAAATCGAAATCGAAAAACTTTTAATCCATGATAATGATGGTTTGGCTGCAAAAGGTGCTGCTGGAGACTTAGGTTTCGGTGGTACTTCAAAGGCAGGTGCTATCGTAATTAAGGGCAATGGCGAAGGAAAAACAGCGAATCACGGTGTGGTTATTGAAGCCAATATGTCTGATGTGACAAATCCAACAAAATATTTATTGGCTTCTCATAATTTAGCAGATTTAGTCATTGATACAGATGCTGGTGAGACTGCTGATGGTGGTGCATTTATTAATGTAGCTGCTCAAGTAGCTGGGCTTGAAATTAATATTGGTGAAATTGGTGTCTCTGCATCGAATGCTAAGCCAGTAGCTGGTGCTACGAGCATTCGTCGTGGTAATGATGATAACAACTATAATGCAATTTTATCTGGCTTAACGTTAAAAACAGGTAAAATGGATGCCAATATTCAATTGGGTGCAGCGCCACAAGGTGCCATGATTAAACTTGATACCACAATGGTGGGTGGTTTAGAAATTGCAAACTTAGGTATTTTAGATAACTCTACTAAAGCAGGTACTGGTGATGGTACTGTAGGTAATCGTGCAGCAGGTGAAATCTTTATTGAAAGTATTAAGTTTGCAGATGCTAATTCTACGGACTTAACCTTAAAGCAAGATATTAGTGTGATAGGTAAGGAAGGTGCAAACAATGGCTATATTCAAATCATTAGCCATGGTGGTGCAAAAGATAATTATGTACAAGGTATCCGTTTAGGCAGTAAGACTGCTGCTTCTATTGGTGATATGGAAGTTCAAGGCTTACAAACTTATTACGGTGGTAATACATTGCAACCTGCTGGTTATACACAAGGTGCAAAAATCACCATTTCGGGTCACTAATTTAAACACTGAAAAAGCGCGTGAATTCACGCGCTTTTTTTTACAAATAAACTGATGAGTTCGCAAAAAAATATAGAAAGCTCTTTTTTTTTTCTATAAAACGAGTATCTTTCTAAATACAAGGAAGTAGAGTGAAAACTCTAAAAATAAAAATATTAGGCAGGTATTGCCGAGAACTAAAAAGTAAAAATATATGTTAGAGATCGCTTTGGGCTCGGCATTGATCTATTACGCTGCCACACAAGCCTTTGATTTAAAAGAACAGCATCCAGAAGCTGTGCACTATACAGAAACTTTGGATTCTAGAAATAATTCATTTACCCGTATGCATAGAGAACCTGTGCAAATTAAACCTGCTTTAGAAGATCAATTCCGTGGCATTGTACGCCAAGCCTATGACTATAGCTGTGGTTCTGCAGCGTTAACGACTTTGCTCAATGGTTATGTTGGCACACAACTGAACGAACAACAGACCATGAGTGGTTTACTTCGTTATGGAGAGTATGAGCGAATTATCGAGCGTCGTAGTTTTTCATTGTTAGATATGAAGCGCTTTGTTGCTGCTTTAGGGCTAGAGAGTGGGGGGTATCGTGGTGAATTTGAAGATTTAGTCAAGCAAGGGCAGCCTGCAATCGTACCAATTTCTTATGCAGGTTTTAAACATTTTGTGGTGTATAAAGCCTATAAAAATGGGCGGGTTTATGTGGCTGACCCAGCTTTGGGCAATATTAGTTTTGATGAAGAACGATTTAAGGACGTTTGGGAAAATAACACCCTGTTCTTAATTAATGTAGCACCTCAGCATCGACAAAATATGTTGGCATTACATGAAAAAGATTTACGTCATGTGGAAGATGCAACAGTGAATCGTTATGCCTTTGTTGATATTCAATATCCACAATTTGCGATGGAAAAAATAGCCGATAAAGCATCGACAATACGTCTGGAACGTAATGTAAATAAAGATTCCGAAAATTATGGACAGTACGAGCATCGTTTTTTAAGACTCTACTATAAAAACAAGTAATTAGTTGTTCACGAAATACAAAAATAAAAAATGGAAGGGGTAAATCATGGATCGTAAATGGATGAATAAAACCTTATTGGCTCTCAGTATTCAAATGGCATTTGGGGTGGCTTATGCCGCAGAGGAGACGCAATTAGGGGAATATGAAACTACAGCTGAACAGGCAGAAGTATCAAATACAGCAGCATCAACTGCAGATACAAGTGCTGAAACAAATAGTGCGGTTGTCGCTACAAATGGCGTACAAGCAGCATCATCTGCTTTGCAACAGCAAGAGGGCGATGCAACCAAAGAGGCGAATTTAGAAGAAGTATTTACCTCGAATGAGCGTCAATACTCGCTCATGAAACAAGGTGATATTTCATCTTATTATGATATTGATTATACCTATCATCGTGATACGCAGCTCGACCTTGAAATGGCTCAAGGTCAGTTGTATCAGCTTCGTGTGCAAGAAAATGCGTCCCACGCATTAACTAACACCTTCACCGCACAATATGGTTTGCGTGACAATTTAACTTTATCTGCTTCTGTACCATTGGTTGCAAAGTCAGACTTGTTAAAAGATGCCACGGCAGCAGGCTTGGGGGATATTTCTTTAGGTGCACGTTGGGAGCCATTCCCATTAAAAGCGGGGCGTTTACCTTTAATTTTATTCGCAAATTTATCGACCAAAACGGGGGATAGTCCTTACGAGATTAATCCTGTTAAAGATTTATCAACAGGTAAGGGTTACTACTCTGCAGGCATCGGTGCAAGTACGCGTAAGTATATTGACCCAGTTGTATTGTTTGCTTCTGCTTCAGCCAACTATGGTTTTAAAGAAAGCGGTCTCAATCAAATTCGCGGTAGCCGTATTATTGAAGAGTTTGAGCCAGGTATTAGTGGTGGTTTTGCTTTTGGTTTTGCTTATTCGTTTAACTACGATGTGTCGATGACCATGTCCTATCAGCAAAGCTTTAATACAGGTTCGGAGTTTACTTATCATACGGGTGAAAGCTATTCACCTGCAGACCAGACCAGTTCGACTTTGGCTATTTCATTAGGCGTTCGCGTTTCACCTGAAACCATTGTGAATGGTACGGTAGGAATCGGTCTGACCGAAGACGCGCCAGACGTATCACTTGGTTTGTCATTCCCACTGGATATTCTCGGTTTCGGTAAAAAAATTCGCTAAGAGGCTAGTCGCATGAAAATGATACGACTTCGCCCGTTAGTGACTGCAATTATACTGTCGGGCTGTTCAGGGGCTGCTTTTGCGCAGCTTGGACAAAACTTATCTGTCGATATTCGTTCTTTGACTATGGGGAATGCGGTCACTGCAGATCCTCCTGGTATTAGTGCGATTCACTTTAACCCTGCTGCACTGACCAAGATTGAAGGTTTGCAAACAGATGTGCAAGGGGTGTTGGCACATTTTGATGTACAGCGTGAGCTTTCCGTTCCAGCAGGTTATGACGTATTTGGTTATTCTGATGACCCTGTGGTGTGTAACGATGGACCAGAAATTTTGGCCGATTTTTGTACCGATTTTAAAGGTACAGTACAAGCCGATGTAGAATATCCAACGCTGTATGTCCCGATTCTGAAAAAATTTGTCGATTTGGGTAAAGGCATGCCACTGGCAGCGCCAACCAACGGTATTGCCTATAATCCACCAGGTTCCAAAGTGACCTTTGCCACCGCATTATATGCGCCGTTGATTGCGGGCTTTGGTGCCGAAAATGGTAACCCTGGTAACTTTATGGGACAACAGGTTGCCTTAGAACGTATCACCTATCTTTCTCCATCTATCGCCTATCAAGTCAATGATGAATTGTCAGTCGGTGCGTCAATAGGGATGTCTTACCAAGCCATCGCCATGAATACCGATTTACGCTTCCCGAATGAACTGATCGGGATGTTACGTATGGTGGATGAAGTGGTCTGTACGCCATTTAAAGAAAATTCAGACATCATTACCGATATTTTGTTGCTCGGGATTTGTAATGCCGAAGAAGGTATGAATCCATTTTCCCGTTTTGGGCAAATGCAACTGGCGGTTGAGCAAAGTTTAAGCCCGAGTTATAACTTGGGTATTTTGTGGGAACCGACAGAAGATTTTAGCTTTGGTATGGTGTATCAGAGTGCAGCTAAAATGCGCTTAAAGGGCAAATATCATATTGATAACTCGAAAGCACCGCGTGAGTTAATTAATGGTTTGATGTCTTCACCAACAGGTCAGATTTTAGCGGCAATTTTAGGTTTCCCAAGTTATATTCCAGCCAGTGAGTCTGGTTTGGTTTCTATGGATTTTGAATATCCTGCGCACTTTCAAGCGGGGATAAAATATAAAGTCATGCCTGATTTACAAGTCAATTTTGATGTGGGCTGGACTGACTATAAAGCATGGGATAAATTCAAATTCGAGTTTGACCGTCAAATCTCGGCATTAAAAATTGCAAAATTGCTTTCGGAGCATGTGTCTGATGACAGTTTAGCTTTGCCATTAGAGTTTAAGTCACCGTGGAACTGGGGTGTTGGCATCGAATATTCAGCCACAGACCGTTTAAAACTGCGTGCGGGTTATGAACCACGTGGTAGTGCGATTCCTGACAATAAACGTAACACTATGGTACCAATTAATAATGCACGTTTATTCGGTCTGGGTGTGGGATATCGTTTTGATGCAGATACAGACCTTGATTTATCCATCGGCTTTTTACAAAGTAAGGATAAAATTCCAGCCAATACCAGTAGCTTAGCCAATAAGGAAGGTGTGAATAACCTGCTGTTAAACCCTTATGCGGGTTTGAATGTGAAAACGGATACAAAAATTACAATTCTTGGATTGAGTTATAGAACACGATGGTAAGTTCAGTACGGAAAATAAAACGGACTTTATTTTCAAAGTCGATACTCACACTGATTTTCAGTATGGGATCGGTGTGTTACGCGAATCAGTTTTACACCATTATTGGACCAGATGGTCGTCCAATTGTGGTGCAGCGTAATGCTGCAGAAAAAAAGCAAACGATACAGGCGTTGGAAACCGCACAACAGCAAAAGCAAGTCCAACAAAAGCAACTACAAGAAAACCAACAACAAGACCAGTTTAAGCAAGACAAGGTGCATCAAGTACAGCAGATAACTGCTCAAACATCCGTTCAGGTATCTAAAAATATTTCTGTTCAGGCGAGCAAGCAACTGAATTTGTCTAAGCCGAATATCTCAGAACAATCCGCTATGTCACAAAATCAGGCTAGTCAAAGCAAAGAGAACTCATCATTGCGTGCATCACACACTGAGCCAAATGCAGTGCAGCAAGATATTTCCAGTGCGGAATCTGTTCATCAAACAGGATTGGCAAAAGAAGCAGCGATCAACAAAGTCGCGGTAAAACCATCTGTACTAGAGGATTTACAACAGCTTCCTCAGCAATTTGCGATTGATCCATCCACAGTGTCTGTTTCTAAAAAAACACCAGATCAAGCATCGCATGCATCTGCCCAACAAACGGGTTTTATGGAGATGGCGGGAGAACAGTATGTTAAAAGTGAGTATTTGGAAGATCAGGAGTTTAATTTAGAAGGAAAAAAACGCTTTTATAGTATGCCAGAAGGCATAATTGACACAAAAAATGGCGGTGGTACTCGTATGCAAGTGGTCGAACGTGAACGTGGTGTAAGCCGTTCCGTTCTCAATAAATTATTTAAAAAGCAATCGGTTGCTGAGCCTCACGCTATTGTTTTGGCTGCAGACTATTATCGTGTTAATCAAGCTGAAGCAATTGAGGGTTTGGGGCAGCAATGTTTTGCTGAAAGCAAAAAAAATAAAGCTAAAACCTTAAAAGCACAACAAGATTTAAATTTGTGGCCTAGAGCTCCCTTAACCGAAAAATTTGATTATGAATTGGTGAAGTTAGAAGGCAATATTCAAAATATTCAAATCAACTCTTATGCTACGAAGCAAAATCAACCTACCTTTTATTGGCCTTTTGTGGTTTTTCTGGATCAAAAAGGCTGTGTGATTGAAGGTGCTGGTGGTTTTAGAAATCAGGATACTGCAGGCAATGTCTTACAACATGAGGTGATAGAGGGCATGCTGCAACTTCCAAAAAATAGCCACTATGTATTATTAACGCCATTGGCTTCTGCAGTGGATATGGAACATCGCGCGCTCAGTAACCAAGGGCAATTAAAACTCATTGCGATACGCTAACAACAATAAGAGAATTCAGGATGAAAACAAGACATATTTTACCTTTTGCAACGACAGCATTGATGGCGGCATTGAGTGGCTGTGGTGGAGAAAGTGCCAATATTAATCCAGAGCCTAATGCTGTGGCGTATATCAACGGGAGTTGTGCCAGTACAGCAAAAAACTGCGTGGAATTTGCATTGGATTATCCTGTGGATGGTTTGAATTTTACCTGTAGCAGTGATACCAGTAAAACCTACATCACCATGATTGAGCCGAAAAGTAATGCGGCAACAGGTAAATGTAGTGAAGGAGATAAAGTCCACTTCTTTATTCAGGAAAAGACCAATCAATATATTGATTTAGGGACAGTATCATTGTCTGATATTGGAATGGTCAGTACTGCAGGTGCGGGTTATCCACGTTTAAGTGTGTTAGATATGGCACGTGGATTAACAGGACGCCAAGCAACGAGTTTAAGTAGTAGTGACGAAACGATACAGGTCGCGACTGCAATTGTACGCTTGCTACAAGCACTTTCTGTTGAAGGTGGAGGAACCATTGCAGGTGATATTCAGCCTTTAACGATTACGACACTCAAAAAAGAACAATTGGCAAATATTGCTGAGTCCGTTGAGGTTGGTGACTATCGTTCAGGGGCTTATGCCAGTATTTTACGCCCGTGGGTAGATGTGTCACAGGTATCTCAAGATGATGCTTATCAAGCATTAAACACCTTGGTTTACATGAATAACTCGGCATCTTATCAAGCTAACTATCCAATTTTAGCCAAAGAAGATTCACAATTACCACAAGGTTTATATGGCTGTAATTTGGCAGACTGTAAATCTACGGTCGCAGATTTGAAACACCTCATTGGGCAATATCAACTAATCACAGACCGTTCTGGATATACCTTCGGTTATGGTATGCAATGGAAAGGTGCGGTGTCTGCAAACACGACCAACCCAATTTTAACGGTGAGTGGTGAATTGATTCGTAAAGTACGTCCTGAGCGTATGGTAGCAGCAGCACAAACCACATGGGTCAACCCATTGAATAAACGTATTCAGGGGCCATTCCGTTTTAGTGTGAATGACAATGCGGCTGATGATTTTAAAATTACCCAAGGTAAGGTGTTTAATGATTATTTAATTGCAGGCACGGAAGGTTTTTATAAATTATTGACCAAATCTACAACAGCGAATCCTGCAGATTATGGTCAATGGCAACAAACCATAGGTACCGATCAGTTCAAAGGTTCTTTTGATGCCTATAAATTCTTTTCTGTGAACTTTTTGGATAATCGCGTTTTTAAAACCCAGAAAAATGTACCTTTAGGCAGTCGCTATATTTTCCCAATTTATGCAACCTTGACCTTTAATTTTGATGGCGGAACGACTACAGATAGCATCAAATTAGGTGTTGTTTTAGATGAGGATGGCAATATTCGTACAGATATAGCACCAAATGCCACAGAAACCGATATGTCTGGTCAGTGTGCAGCAATTCCTCAGTCTGGTGCTGAATATGTTGATACAAATGGTGTGCAGCAATACCGTATAGGTGTGTTAGGTGCAACCGATATCGACAATAAAGCAGTCACTTTACGTATGATTTTAGCCAATCCAAAATTTCATAAACTTGATGGCGCAGTCATTGGTTTGAATACCAAAATTGAAGCGGTTGAAGGTGGAAATGGTCAAGTGGTGGGCGGTGCACGTGCCAATATTGGCAATTTAGTTGCAGCCAACTCTACACGTATTACATTGTCTGATTTCAATGGCTCAACAGTGAAGTGGAGCAATATTTATCATGCGCAACTTGCAACTTACGTGGCTCAAAACCCTGCTTTAGCAACTGATGCAGATAAAGCTTTGGTGAAAGCCCAAGGTGGAGCTGTAAGTCTAGATGTTGCTGAGTGTTATAACCCAAATAAAGTGCGTATTTAGCATTAATTTTAGGTGACATAGTGATGAAAATAGCCCACTTTAGAGTGGGCTATTTATTATTCGAATTTTAGCTTGATTCAAATGAACATCATGTGGGGTTTTTAACCCGTATGATCTGTACGTGAACCTAAGGTTTCTAAGTGGGTCGTAAAATGATTGTTTTTTCGATCTGCAAAGTAGTGTTGTAAAGTACGTTCTACACTTGGGAAAGCCAATTCAGACCACGGAATTTCATCTTCACTAAACAAGCGTGATTCGATGGTTTCTTCACCTGCACCAAATTGACCATTCAACAATTGAGCTTTGAACAGCACATAAATTTGCCCAATCCGTGGAATGTTATACATGCAATAAAGTTGTTCGATTTCAATTTCCGCTTCGGCTTCTTCGCGGGTTTCACGGGCAGAACCTTGCTCCATGGTTTCAAACATTTCCATATAGCCTGCGGGTAAAGTCCACAAACCATAGCGTGGTTCAATTGCACGACGACACAACAATACTTTATTTTCCCAAACGACCAATGCACCACAAATGACTTTTGGATTGACATAGTGAATATTGCCACATGCGCTACACACTTGACGTAATTGCTGATCGCCAAGCGGAATTTTCGTTGTTGTTTTTTGTCCACAATTTCCACAAAAGTTCATAGTGATCGTCATTGTTGAAGGGAGTTCTCAGAATAACTGAAAATTTCAACTTTGGCATCCTCTCTATCTATTGCCCACCTATTTCAGCTATGATGAAAACTTAGACAAGGAGAATTATAAGGCATGATTGATCATTCGCTCACGCATCTATTACAGCAACGTTTGCGCTTTTCTAAAACGTTCATGGAAGCGCATGCAGCGGTATTGATTGCCATTACCGACGAGTCTGATCCAAAGGTATTGCTAACCCGCCGTTCTACCTTACTCAATAATCACGCGGGTGAGGTGTCTTTCCCTGGTGGCAAACGCGATCCGCAAGATACCAGTAATATTGTGGTGGCATTGCGTGAAGCGCAGGAAGAAACCGCATTAAATCCATTTGAAGTGCAGTTGATTGGTGACTTGCCAATGCAAAAAGCCCGTAATGGAATGTTGGTTAAGCCTGTGGTGGGGCTGATTCCTCCAAAAGTAGAATTAATTCCACAACCTTCAGAAATTGATCGGATCTTTTTTGCCTCTTTACAGCATTTAATGGAAGCGCCACCAACGCCGTATGAAGTGAGCTTTGCACAACAAAAATTATATTTTCCGAGTATGCAGGTTGAAGATGAAGTGGTTTGGGGCTTAACAGCGCGGATGTTGGTGTCTTTATTTGAATATGGTTTGGATTATCGTAAAGAATGGCCGTTTTTGTTAAATTCACCAACATTTAAGAAATAGAAAAATTTTGATGTGAAGATAGGAAGGAACCATGTTGTATAAATTTAAAGGATATGCCCCGAAAGCAATGCAGCAACCGTGGGATGGGTGGGTGGCGGATAATGCCACGGTCATTGGTCAGGTTGAGTTGGGACAGAAAGTTAGTATTTGGTTTGGGGCTGTGGTACGTGCCGATAACAGTAAAATCAAATTGGGTAATTTTAGTAATGTTCAGGAAAATGCTGTTTTGCACACCGATGCAGGTATTGAAATGCAGATTGGTGATTATGTGACTATTGGACATCTGGCGATGTTACATGGTTGTACCGTGGGCGATAACACCCTGATTGGTATTAATGCAGTGGTGCTGAATCATGCGGTGATTGGTAAAAACTGTATTATTGGTGCCAATGCTTTAATTCCTGAAGGGAAAGTGATTCCTGATAATTCTGTGGTGATGGGTTCTCCCGGTAAAGTGGTTAAGACTTTGGATGAGTCTGCAGAAGCACGTTTAAAAATGAGTGCGCTGCACTATGCTGAACATTTTCAGCATTTTGTAAACCTAGAGCCTGCAACACTCTAAAATAGAATTTGCATCGTTTAGTCAAACGCATTTTTTAGCTGTAATTACATAGAATTTTATACTCAGGAATTGCAATCTAAGGCATGTAAATCCTCGCGTGAATTTCAGGAGTGGAGTATCATAACGCCAATTTTTGATATTTACTCCTTGAAGGTTGTGCATGAAATTGCTGGCATTGGAAACTGCCAATGAGCAGTGTTCCGTTTCGATTGTAGATGAAACACAGGAACTCTTTTTTCAATTAGATGCGCGAGCAAAAGCACAAACGCAAATCATCTTACCGATGATTGAGCAAGGCTTTGCTGAAACTCAAATTAGTACGGCTGATCTGACTGCAATTGCCTTTAGCCGTGGCCCGGGTTCTTTTAGCGGTGTGCGAATTAATGCGGCAGTCACGCAAGCTTTGGCGTGGGCGCATGATGTGCCTGTAATTCCTGTATCGACTTTGCAGGCATTGGCGCAGGCGGCTTATCGTCTTGAAGGATTAACTGCGGTTACGGCTGTGTTGGATGCACGCATGAATGAAGTGTATATCGCCAGTTTTGAGCTAGATGCACAAGGAATCATGCAGGCGGTTGATCAGGAACAATTATTGAATTATAGCGATGCTGCACAGGCGGTACGCTTTGAATTAGTCGGTTCTGGGGCGGGTCTGATTGATCAAGAACAAATACAATACAAAGGCTTAAGTGCAAGCGCACAAGATATTGCTACTATTGCACGCGTCTGTGCACAGCAACAGCAATGGGTCAGCGCAGAACAAGCATTGCCTGTTTATTTACGTGACAATGCTTGGAAAAAAATTCCAGAACAAGGCAAGGCATAATTAGGGTTATTTATGGATCTTTTACTGCTGCTCAAAGCGGCAATTATGGGTATTGTAGAAGGGATTACCGAATTTCTACCCATTTCTAGCACAGGACATTTGATTCTAGCTGCAGAGCTAATGGACTTTTGGACCAAAGAAAAAAGCGATGTATTTGTGATTGCCATTCAAATGGGAGCAATTGCAGCGGTCATATATGAGTACTGGACACGTCTATGGGGCGCAGCCACAGGCATGTTTACTGGCGAAGAAAAAGGTCGACGCTTGGGCTTTGGTCTGATTATGGCATCTATTCCAATTATTCTGATTGGATTGACCTTTGGGCAGACTGTAAAAGAATTACTCTTTAATGATGTTGCCGTGGCGATTGGTTTGATTATTGGCGGTTTTATTATTATGTGGATTGAAAAACATCCACCACAAGTACGTGCCCATGAGGTTGAAGAACTAACTTATCGAGATGCGATTTGGATTGGTCTAATTCAGGTATTGTCGCTGATTCCGGGGACTTCGCGTTCAGGTGCAACTATTATTGGCGCGATGTTCTTGGGTGTATCGCGTAAAGCAGCAACCGAGTTTTCCTTCTTTTTGGGGATTCCTGTCATTATTGGCGCAGGATTACTCGACTTGTACCAAAGCTATGATGTATTCCAAACCACCGAAGATTGGACCGTGCTCAGCTTCGGGATCATCGTTTCTTTTGTTTCCGCACTTTTGCTGATCCGTGCATTGGTGGCGTATGTGGCTAAGCAAGATTTTATGATTTTTGCTTGGTATCGTATTGCTTCAGGTTTAATCATTTTATTGTTCGCATTCACAGGCTGGAAACTATGGTAAGCGAACTTCGCTTATATACCGAAGCCGAGTGTCTCACTCAAGCACAGCATTATTCTGCTGTGCTTTTGTCTAGAGGCGTGCAAACGCGCATTGAAACAGTAGAAAAACTCAATGCGCGTTTTTTGCGTTTGAACCCTGAATTGGCATTGTGTGTCGATGCTGAAGGGCTGTGGTTATGTGCCCATGGCATGAAAATGCAACCCGATTGGAAAGCTGAAATTGGGCGGTTAAAACGTGCCTCTTTAAAATCGGAAATGATTGCTCGCGCCTGTAATTTGTCGGAAAAACCAAGTTTGATTGATGCTACGGCAGGGCTAGGACATGACAGTTTACTCATGGCACATTTGGGTGCTTCTGTCACGTTATTGGAGCGCCATCCGATTCTTTTTACTTTGTTGGAAGACGCTAAACGTCAAGCCGCAGATGATCCTTTCTTGGCAAGTGTTGTTGCTCGTATCCAATTGGTTTTTACAGATTCAGCAGATTATTTACGTGACTGTATAGCGCAGAGTAAAGTGGTTGATGTGGTGTATTTAGATCCGATGTTTCCGCAGCGAGATCAACATCAACAGGCGCAGAAAAAGCAGGCTCAAGTCAAAAAACAAATGCAGTTATTACATTTGTTGTTACCTGAAGATGGTGAAATGGATTTGGGTGATCATTTATTAAGCTTAGCACAGCAAATTGCCAAACGTGTTGTGGTGAAGCGTCCACGTTTGGCGGTGTTTTTGGCGGGGCAGGAAACTACACATCAATGGCAGGGCGATGCTTGCCGATTTGATGCTTATTTCCAAGCAAATTTGAACAATGGGTAGATTTCTACCACTAAAGCAGTGGCAAGGCGTTCAATGCTTCTATAATGCGCAAAGATTTGTTATATAGTTAAAATTGACAATTGATAATTACGACGACAAGCATAAACTTGGAGTGTGGAAACGCGAGCAGCGATTAACAGAATCCTATGATTGACTTCAAACCCTCCATTAATTTTTGGCACGATTTTAAAAGCAACCAAGCCGCGGGTGTTTGGTTATTTTTGGGTTCGCGACGCTCTTTACAAATTATTCGACCTTCTATCTTACAACTGATTTTTTGGGGGATTTTAGGCGGTCTTGCCAATACCTTATTCAGTTGGTTGGTGGCGGGAGAAGTGGGGGAATTTAACCCACAGGGTTTGGTTAGTTATGCTTTGTGGCCTTTTATTGCCTTAATTGTCGGAATTATTCTTTCTCAGCGTGTCAATAACCCGCGTTTATTATTAGTACCTGCTTTGTTGTGGTTAGTATTAGATACACACGTTGCTTTATTACAAAGCTTGATTCAATACATGGGCATGATGGATGTCTTACCGTATGTGTTGTATGACTATTTACCTACCATTTTTATGGTGCTGTTTGTTTGGCAAAGCTTGGCCGTGGTGTGGGTATTTTCACGTGAGCTACATTGGCCGTGGTGGGAACGTGCACTGATTGTTTTGGCGACCTTATTCACTTTGGTGGTTTGGCAGATGTCAGTGAAAAGTCAGCCCATTTGGAAAGTAGAAGAAGTTCCACCAAGTTTAAGCGAAGAAGCTTTTTATGCACAAAGCCGTGTACTGAATAAAGCTTTAGACAGTATTCAATATGGGGAATTTGCCCAATCGCATTGGTACTTCTTAGGGGTTGCAGGGGCGAGCTATCAAGACGTATTTATGTCTGAAATTGAGCGCATTCGTGAACAGTTTGATACCCGTTTTGGCACTTTTGGACGTTCGATGGTGCTCATTAATAACCCAATGACCCGTAATGTAATTCCAATTGCTTCGCAAACCAGTATTGAATTGGCGCTGCGCCGTATTGGGCAACGCATGAACCGTGAAAGTGATGTGCTGTTTTTATATATGACCTCACACGGTTTAAAAGATCATTTTGAAATTGAAAATGCGCCACTCGACTTAAATCAGGTCGATCCGAAATGGCTGCGTGATACTTTGGATAAATCGGGTATTCGCTGGCGTGTGATCGTTATTTCAGCCTGTTATTCAGGTAGCTTTGTATCAGCCTTGCAAGATGATAATACCTTGGTGATTACTGCATCGGCAGCAGATCGTGAGTCGTTTGGCTGTTCAAACGAAGCTGACTATACCTATTTTGGCCGTGCCTTTTTTGATCAGGCTATGCGTGAACAAAACTCTTTTGCCAATGCCTTTAATGAAGCCAAAGCGACCGTGGCAAAATGGGAGCAAGCGCAAGGTTTTGAACCTTCAGAGCCACAATGGGCAATTGGTAAAAATATGGAATTAATGCTGCCACAATTAGAGCAGCGTTTGTTTCCACAAAAAAGTGTTGTAACATCGGCAGAAATTCAATCGAGTGCGCAGTCTGTTCAATAAGCCAAAGAGGAGAGGGTGATGGAGTTAATTCAGAACAACTGCTGTTTTGAGGGTGAGCAACGGATTTATCGTTTTCATTCAAATGCTTTACAGACTGAAACTCAGTTTGGCATTTTTTTACCAGAACAAGCTTTGGCGGGGCAGGCGTGTCCTGCGGTATTTTATTTGGCGGGTTTAACGTGTAACGAAGAAACCTTTGCGATTAAAGCACATGCGCAGCACATGGCAGCACAATTGGGATTAATCTTGATTAGTCCAGATACTTCACCACGTGGTGAAGCTGTTGCGAAAGGCGACCATTGGGATATTGGACAGGGTGCAGGTTTCTATATCAATGCGACACAATCACCGTGGGCGACACATTATCAAATGGAAACGTTTGTCTCCGATGAGCTTTATCAATTGGTACTGCAACAGTTCCCAATTCAGGCACAGCACCTTGGCATCATGGGGCACAGTATGGGCGGTCATGGTGCATTGACCCTCGCGTTTAAATATCCTGACAAATTTAAGTCCGTATCTGCTTTTGCTCCGATTTGTGCGCCAAGCCAATGTCCGTGGGGTGAAAAAGCATTTTCGAATTATTTAGGTACAGATCAGCAAGTATGGTTACAGCACGATGCTACTGCTTTGGTGCGGGCCAAAGGTGCATTGTTCAGTGAAATTTTGATTGATCAGGGATTGAAAGATCAATTTTATAGTCAGCTCAATCCTGCATTATTTCAGCAAGCTTGCGATGCGGTTGGGCAAAAATTGAGTTTGCGGGAACATGCAGGCTATGATCATGGCTATTATTTCATTCAAAGCTTTATAGATCAGCATTTGCAATTCCATGCGGTACAATTGCAAGCGGACTAAGCCAAGTACTCAATTTTACGCATTGATTTTTAAACTTTTCTAGGCAAGTTGTTCACTTTTTATTAGAATGGTGAACACTTGCTTTTTTACCATTTGGAAAGATTGCTCATTTGGGTTTGAGTGTCTGGGTAAAATAACGACCGCACAATAAAATAAATAAGGCATCACATGCACAATTCAGAATGGGATTCACCACAACAAGCAATGCCATCTTCCCCCTTTTTTGCAGCGGAGCCTACGACGCCACCCGCACGGAATCCATTACTTGGACGGATTCATCATTTTCAGTTTCATGGTAGTGCCTCAGAGTATTTTGGTATTTGGATTGTCAATATTTTGTTGATGATCGTGACCTTTGGGCTGTATGCACCGTGGGCAAAAGTACGTCGTTTGCGCTATTTTTATGGCAATACCGAATTAATCAAACGTCGTTTTGATTTTACAGGCATCCCACATAAAATTTTATTGGGACGTTTAATTGCCATTGGAATTTATGTTGCGATCTCGGTGGTTTCCAATTATTCAGTCAAAGCCATGGTTATTGGCGTGGTGGCTTTATATTTGGCTGTGCCGTGGTTGATTCGAGCGACCATCCGTTTCAAGGCGCGAAATAGTAAATTTGGCAATGCGCGTTTTTATTTTTCAGGCAGTAACAAAGAAGCCTATTGGGTATTTCTAAAATGTATCGTAATTAATTTGTTTACTTTGGGCTTATTTTTTCCTGTGTTGGTGTGGATGTATAAGCGTTATTGCCTAGACCATTTATATGCAGGACAGCTTAAATTTAAACTAAAAGCAGACTGGCCAGCATATATGCGCGCAATGTATATGCCTATTTTTTTGTTCTTTGGCATTTTGCTTGCTGTCGGGATAATGTTGACTTTGGCAGGACAGTTGAGTCGTAATCCTGCGCAGTTGGTTTGGTTATTTTTAGCGGTTTATCTGTTGGGGATATTTTTAATTTGGCCACTAATGTCGGCGCGAATTTTTATCACCACATGGAACAATACCAGTATCAGTCGTAGTGAATTTCAGACCGATTGCGGACAGTGGCACTATACTTGGATTGTGGTGACCAATTGGATTGTGAAAGTTCTGAGTTTGGGTTTAATGACCCCATGGGCAGCCATTCGTTTATATCGCTATCAGGTTGAGTCTTTAAGTCTACATTTAAAAAATGATCCAGATTTGATGATCAATAAACTGCAAGCTGAACATAGCGCACTTGCAGAAGAACTCAGTGATATTTTTGATATTGATGTATCGCTGTAAGCTAGGAGAAGAAGATGGCAGCACAGATCGTGGATGTGGTGTTTTATGATGGTGTAGTGTCTAAACCATGGGCTGCCAAAATCTCTCCTATAGATGCTCAGTCGGTACTTATTCGTTATGGTGAAAATTTACAGCAACAACGACACTATCATTATCAAGACATGATGTTGGTGGGCGCACTAGGTAAAATTCAACCTGTCATTGAACTTAAAGACGATGCACGTATTGAATTTTCCGAAGCCTTGCCTGAATGGTTTCAACTGCGAAATAAACAGGTGCAGCATTCTATTTGGAAATTGGAACGTACGCCAAGCCTAATTGTATTTAGTCTGGTTTTTGTGTTGTTGATGGTATTTGCCACAGTGCAATGGGGCATCCCAAGTGCATCCAAATACGTTGCTTTTCAGTTACCTGCGAATACCTTAAAGCAAATTGGTGATGAAGCAGAGCGTTATATCTTAGACATGACAGCGCCAAGCCAACTGCCCGCAGCGCGTCAGCAGAAAATTCTAACAGATTATCGACAGCTTATTGCAGGAGATACACCTGCCAAAGTGCTGTTTCGACAAGGTGATCGCTTAGGCGCGAATGCTCTGGCAATTCCGAATAACACCATTATTTTGACCGATGAATTGGTGGAATTGGCGGAGAATGATCAGGAAATCATTGGCGTGTTGGCACATGAACAAGGGCATTTGGTAGAACGACACAGCTTGCAACAGGCTTTATCGAGCTTAGGGTTTAGTATTATTTTGCTCGCGATTACAGGAGATGGTACAGATTTAGTTTCGACCTTGCCTGTGGCGCTCGTGGGGGCAAATTATTCACGTAATTTTGAATCTGAAGCAGATTATTATGCTTTAAATACGATGCATGCTCAGGGCATTCCAACCATTCATTTTGCCCATTTTCTGGAGCGTTTGGCAGAAGATGCAGGTGAAGACACCGCCAAAAGCCCTTTGGATTTTTTACAAAGCCATCCTGCAACACAAAAACGTATTCAAGCGGTTAAGGATTTTGAACAAACGCAGCGTTTAGCGCCTTAACATGAAACAGTTAGTACCGTTGCCAAACCGCGCTCAATTCTGTTTGTCCCATACGACTTAAATGATCAAGCACGACTTGTTCGAGGTAACTTAAATCTGTTTCAGTATTTTTTACCTGAATTTCAACTACAAGCTCATGTGTTTGGGGTATAAGTAGAATTGTGGCACTTGGCATCATAATTTGGTATTGGGTTGCGCTTTCTGCAACGTCAAATTTATGTTTCCAGTGGTTGAGTAGACGCTTGGCAATACGGCTTGCTTGCGTTGTTTGAATATGGGCAGAACTGTTCATCATCTGTTGAAACCAGCATTTTGTTCAAATGAGTAAAGACCTTTACTATAACAAAGCCAGACTGAAAGAACAGTGGAGTGCTGCAACAGAGCGTTGCGGAGATAGAATTATCAAATTGGCTGATCGACCTGAATCATCGAACTGAATGATCCAATCGTAACAGAATCCACCACACCAAGCAGTCTTTGCTATAATGCGCCACAATCCCAATATTTAGCTAGGTTCTCCCATGTCCAAGCCTTATTTAATTGCGCCGTCTATCTTATCTGCAGATTTTGCTCGTCTAGGCGAAGAAGTGGAAAATGTACTTCAGGCAGGTGCCGATGTGGTGCATTTTGATGTGATGGATAATCACTATGTACCGAATTTAACTTTCGGTGCAGGTGTATGTAAGGCATTGAAAAACTATGGTATTACTGCACCAATTGATGTGCACTTAATGGTAAAACCTGTAGACCGCATGATTGGTGATTTTCTAGAAGCGGGCGCAGACATTATCACGTTCCATCCTGAAGCTTCAGAGCATATTGACCGTTCATTGCAACTGATTAAATCGGGTGGGGCAAAAGCGGGTTTGGTCTTTAACCCTGCTACACCGCTGCATTATTTAGATTATGTACTTGATAAAGTTGATCAGATTTTACTCATGAGTGTGAACCCTGGTTTTGGTGGGCAAAAATTCATTCCAATGACTTTAGAGAAATTACGTCAGGCACGTCAAATCATTGATGCTTCAGGTCGTGATATCCGTTTAGAAGTCGATGGTGGTGTGGGACCTGCCAATATTCGTGAAATTGCAGAAGCGGGCGCAGATATGTTTGTTGCAGGCTCAGCAATTTTTGGCAAGCCAGACTATAAAACGGTGATTGATGAAATGCGTGCTGAATTGGCAAAAGTTGGCGCAGTCGAAGTATAAATTTCTACAATCACAAGTGCTTATGCTGTGGATAACTTTGTAGATAACCGTATGGATATCTATGTTGATAACACTATGGATAAGCCGATTAATTTATAAACATTTGTACATCAATTGTTTATGACTTATACAAAATAAGTATAAAAAGGATTCAATCGAATCCTTTTTGTTTATTTTAAATACACTGAATTTATTGAGTATTTACTCAGTTAATTATAAAAATAAGTTGCTTAATATATAACTTGATTGTTTTAGTTGGCTTTTAAATCGCACGGATTCACTCTGTTTTTCAATGCAGAAGATATTGTGTATAAGTGGGGCTTGAATTATATTGAGTGCATTGTAGATTGTGGATTGTACTTGGCAAAAATGTTCAATTCTTGTGCAAGTTCAGGTCTGCATCTTTCATACTCAGGAATTTATTTAGTGCTGACTCAACCCTACAAACAAATGTGGTTTGTTGTCCTGATGGCATTTGTCATAGGGTGGAGTGGTATTGTTAGTGCTGCGGTAAAACCTGCACATGATTGGATGATGTCAAATCAGGCAGCAGGGTCTGAGATTCGACATTCTGCAACCGCAGCGAGTGAAATGACATCTTTACCAGATTGTCATACCACAGCTTTACAAACGTATCCTGAAACCAAGCAGCATATATCTGGGCATGATGCCAAGGCCAACCATCATCTCAGTCAGCACACATCCGCAACGGATACCGATTTAAATGCGGCAGATTGTTATGGCTCGGCTGATTTTTCTACTGCAAAGACGAATTGTCAGGACTGTGCGCAGTTGCATTGTCAAAGCTTAAACAGTGTGTTGAATGTGCAAGTCCCTGAACTGATTCAACCTATAGCATTTACATCGGTCAATATTCTATTGCCTGCTTATCAAGCTCAACATTTACTTGGGCATTGGCAGCAAATTTTACGTCCACCCAAAGCTTAATCCTGAATTCAAAACACCTTTACGTTTTATTTTAAGGATTAAGTCATGTCTAAATTTTATCAGCCTGCGCTGTTTTTAACAGTCTGTGCATTGTGTTCGAGTTCTGCATTTGCTGCGGTCAAGGAATATCACCTGACCATTGCAGAACAAACGGTCAATATCACGGGAAAACCTGTTCAACGTATTACAGTCAATGGACAATTTCCCGCGCCTGCACTCGAATTTGAAGAAGGCGATGAGGCGGTAATTCACGTTAATAATCAATTAAAAAATCAGGACTCATCTATTCACTGGCATGGTTTATTGTTGCCCGGTTTGATGGATGGTGTGCCTGGATTTAATGGTTTTCAAGGGATTAAGCCACAAGGACATTTTGTTTATCAATTTAAAGTACGTCAAAGTGGTACCTATTGGTATCACGCACATTCCAAAGGTCAGGAACAAGATGGTCTATACGGCTCTTTGGTGATTCATCCTAAAGCCAAGCCAGCCGTAAACGCACATGAATACACAGATCGTGATTATGTGGTGATGCTGTCAGATTTTCATGAAAAATCTAGCAATCAAATTCAGAAAGATTTAAAAATTTCAGCCGAGTTTTATCAAAATCAGCGTGAAACCTTAGGTGATGTTTGGCGTCAAGTACAGCGTGATGGGCTAAAAGCCACATGGTCAGACCGCAAAATGTGGAATCAGATGCGCATGCTGAAAACCGACCTTTCCGATGTCACAGGCTATACTTTTTTAATGAATGGCAAGACACCTGAACAGAACTGGACAGGTGTATTTAAGCCAAATGAAAAAGTGCGTTTACGTTTTATCAATGCCTCTGCCATGTCGTTTTATGATGTGCGGATTCCAAACTTAAAAATGACAGTGGTCAGTGCCGATGGTCAGCCAGTCAAACCTGTTACTGTGGATGAATTTCGTATCGGCACTGCAGAAACCTACGATGTGATTGTTGAACCTCAAGCAGCGCATTATCAAATTGAAGCGGAATCAATAGACCGCTCAGGTTTTGCTGTGGGTAGCTTGCAGAGTGAACTTCATTCTGCAACATCAAATCTACAGCTCCCTGCAGCGCGCCCGCGTGCTTTACTCACCATGCAAGATATGGGGCATGCTACAGAGCATTCAGGCGATGATCATTCCAAGATGAACCATGCAACGATGTCTGAAATGGATCACTCAAAAATGAATCATGCAGCGATGTCTGAAATGGATCATTCCAAAATGAACCATGCAGCGATGTCGGAAATGGATCATTCCAAGATGAACCATGCAGCGATGTCGGAAATGGATCATTCCAAGATGAATCATGCAGCGATGTCGGAAATGGATCATTCCAAGATGAACCATGCAACAATGTCTGAAAATACGCATACACAATATGGCATGCCTTCAACAGAACACAAAAATGCGGTGGTATATGGATGGGCAAATGCTTCTACACCCGCGGGGCATAAAGCCTTGCACTATGAAGATTTGAAATCGCTGCAGCCACAAGCAGATACACGTGAACCAAGCAGTGAATTGGTCGTGCGTTTAGGTGGTACGATGGAGCGTTATATCTGGACAATCAACGGTAAGAAATTTAGTGATGCCACACCACTCAAGGTGAAATATGGTGAGCGTATTCGGATTAAATTTATCAATGACAGCATGATGGCACATCCAATGCATTTACATGGCATGTTTATGCAGTTGGAAAATGGTCAAATGGCAGCAGAAATGCCGAATAAACACACCTTAATTGTGCCGCCAGGTCAAACTGTAACTGCACTGCTTACTGCAGATGAATTAGGTGAATGGGCAATACATTGTCATTTGCTCTATCACATGAGCGCGGGAATGATGAATAAATTGATTGTAGCGCAGGTGAGTGAAAATGAACCGCTTTCAACCACAGCAATTCAAGCCACTCAAACCCCTTCAGCGACAGCGCAAAAAGGAGCAGCACATGCACAACATTAATCTTTTTGCGAAAACAGTTTTAAGTATTTCTGTCTGCTGCATCAGTACAGTTGGGCTAGCAGCGACAGAGGTGCATAGTGCACATGCCAGTTCAGCAGAGATTGCAACAATTGCAGCTCAGGCTGATACTCAATCGCATCAATCGCATCAATCGCATCAATCGCATCAATCGCATCAATCGCATCAATCGCATCAATCCGATTCGTCCGTGCAAGAGTCGCAGTCACACGATCATCGTAAAGAACATGGTGCGCAGGTGTACGCGGTGAGCACTTTAGATACGCAATGGCAAGTGAATGATCATGCCGAGGGAGTGCTCAAATCTAAATTACAAACTCGTATCGGAACTGATGAAAACAAGTTGTTTGTGAAAATTCATAGCGATAAGCAAGAGTCACAAGCGACTGAATATGATGCCAAGTTGTTATACAGTCGTATGATTTCAGATTTTTGGGATGTGCAAGCAGGTGTGCGTTATCGACACGAAGTGAATCAGCAAGAGCATCAAACAGACCGAGAAGATAAGTTTGACGCTGTGTTTGGCTTACATGGTTTAGCTCCATATTTTTTTGAAACCGATGCTTATTTTTATTTGGGTGAGGATCAATATGCGGCTTTGAGTTTGGAAACCACACGGGATCTGTTATTGACTCAGAAATTGATCGCACAGCCTTATTTAGATGTAGATGTTATTCTGCAGGATGATGCCAAATATGCGAAAAAAACAGGACTCAACCGCGCAGCTGTGGGTGTGGAAATGCGTTATGAAATCAGCAAGAACATCATGCCGTATATCAGTGCAGGTTATGAGTATACGAAAGGTGATCAACACACTGCTTGGCAGTCTGCAACCGATTCCGAGCAGAGCGGCTTATATGCGATAGGCTTGCGTTTCAGGTTTTAATGATTAGGGGTATTTATCAATGATTAAGTCAATGGATCGTTGCTGCTTCTAAATAGAATAGATTGTCCCTAAATACATAGGCTTGGTTTATACTGAGCCTATTGTATTTTTGGGTGTGGCGTATGTCTTCATCAACTCAAGATCCTCAATCGAATCAAGATAAAAACTTAGAAAACCAAAATCTAAACAATACTGGCTGTGGTTGTGATACGCAAAAAAATGTAAACCAGCCTTGTGCAACTGCGCCTACACACTCCAAGTCATGTGGCGATACAGGCTGTGGTTCGTCTTGCGATACAGAAAAAAGCTGTGCTGATCAAAATAGCTGTACATCTGCAACGACTGCCAAGACAGATAAAGCAACAATTTTGGATTCGGAACTTTTGAGTCCGTGGGTGAGTGCATACCATATTCCTAAAATGGATTGTGGCGCAGAAGAACAAATGGTGCGGATTGCTTTGGCAGATCATAATGATATTGCAGCCTTGTCTTTTGATTCACCTGCACGACTTTTAAAGGTTTATCACAGCAACCAATCTGCCACAGAAATTACCCATAAATTAGAAGCATTGGGTTTGGGTGCTGTGTTGCAACAGACTGAAGCCAATACACAAACTGAACTGCCTGTATCTAACAGCGCTGCACAACAAAAAGTGCTATATGCCTTGCTTGGTATTAATGCCGCTATGTTTTTGGTGGAATTAATTGCAGGTTTAATTGCATCTTCGACTGGGTTAATTGCTGACTCCTTAGATATGTTTGCCGATGCCGCCGTGTATGGTTTGGCTTTATTTGTCGTGGGTCAATCCGCCAAGAAACAGCTCAAAGCTGCACATTTGTCTGGTTGGGTACAACTGGGTTTGGCTGCACTGGTTATCTTTGATGTCCTGCGCCGTTTCTTCTTAGGCAGTGAGCCTGAATCCATGTTGATGATGGTCATTGGTGCTGTGGCATTGCTGGCAAACGTCACCTGTTTATGGCTACTTTCAGGGCATAAAGATGGTGGAACCCACATGCAAGCCAGTTATATTTTTTCCGCCAATGATGTGATTGTGAATTTAGGTGTGATTATCGCGGGCGGTTTGGTGATGCTGACAGGGTCGAATTATCCAGACCTGATTATTGGCTTAGTTGTGGCCATGTTTGTATTGAATGGTGCGCGCAAAATTTTAAGTTTAAAATAGACGGATCATCGCTGCGCGGTGGCTTAAATTGCAACAGGAGGAACGACCTCCCTTGTTTGGGTTTTTAGAAATAGTCAAAGTGACTGAAGACTCGACAAGAAAAATCTTCAGGACGGCCTGATTTCATGATATTGAAGGAGGGCGTTATGGCCTGGATGATGTTGATATTGGCGGGTATTTTTGAAGTGGTTTGGGCATACTCCATGAAGTTGTCTGACGGCTTTAGTAAATTAACGCCCAGTATCGTGACTATCTTTTTTATGATTTTAAGTTTTGCGCTTTTGGCTTATGCCATGCGCACTTTGCCATTAGGCACGGCTTATACGATTTGGACAGGTATAGGCGCAGTCGGTTCATTTTTAGTCGGTATTTTTGTTTTAGGCGAACCTGCCAGTGCTATGCGTATGTTGGCTGCAGTTCTGATTATTTCAGGTTTGGTGCTTATGAAAATTTCATCCAGCTAACTTGGAATGCAGTCTTTTAGTGTGTGCTCAATAACAGATCGGTTTGAGTTAAAAACAGGATGACCTGATACCCAACCTGCTTGAGGAGAAAAATAATGCAATTGGCATTTACTGAAATGGACACTCCTGTAGGCGTGCTTAAATTGGTGGCTCACGATCACGCATTGGTTGCGGTAATGTGGGATAACGAAGATCATAAACGGGTACGTTTAGCCAGTTTAGTTCGACAAGATGATCATCCAATTTTGCTCAAAACTCAGCAGCAACTCCAAGAGTATTTTGCAGGTCAGCGTCAGCAATTTGATGTGCCTCTTGATTTTGAAGGCACTGAATTTCAGAAGAAAGTCTGGCAGGCGTTATTAAGCATTCCTTTTGGGGAAACTCGTAGTTATAAGCAAATTGCCGAACAAGTTGGTAGTGAGAATGCGATGCGTGCCGTAGGGGCGGCAAATGGCAAAAATCCAATTTCGATTATTGCACCGTGTCATCGGGTGGTGGGTGCAAGTGGAAAATTGGTGGGCTTTGCAGGCGGGTTGGATAATAAAGCGATTTTGTTAAAGTTAGAATCTTCAACTTCAAAAGTTTAAATGACTGAGATTCAACAACAATTTTGATCAAAATAAAATAGAGCAGGGGAAATGTTAAAAACATTATTGTTGCAGTTTTGGTGGCTTATTCTGCTTGTTGCAGGTGTAGGGCTGATCAAAATTTTCAAACCTTTTCTAAAGGGAAAGGTGGGGGAACTCGCAGTAAGTACGCATGTGAAGTTGTATTTAGATGAACGTTATATCTTGTTGAATGATGTAACTTTGCCTGATGAGTTCGCAGGAACAACTCAAATAGATCATATTTTATTGAGTCCTTTTGGGGGTTTTGTGATTGAAACAAAAAACTATAAAGGCTGGATTTTTGGTGGAGAACGCCAAAAAGTATGGACACAAAAAATTTATAAAAAGACCTACAAGTTTCAAAATCCTGTCTATCAGAACTATAAGCATATAAAAGTTTTGGAATCAGTATTGAGCGATATTGTCGAGCCTGAATATCTGCATTCTGTGATTGTATTTATGCCAGACTGTGAGTTTAAGACCCATTTGCCCAACAATGTTTTTAAAGGCAGTGCATGGGTTGAGTATGTCAAAGGTTTTCGGCATGAAGTCATTTCACCGATGAAACTGAAACGTATTCAGCTGAGAATTGAAAAAGAACTACTTGATAAGTCTTGGAAAACCAATCGTCAACATGTCGAAAATTTGAAACAACGGCACGAACGTTAAAAAGTTGCAATGAAAAACCCTGATACAAGGTGATCAGGGTTTGAAGGAGTTGAACGATAAGCACTAAAACCTTTTCGGAATTTTCTGTCCGTTCGGTACAGGCGTTTCCGCATATTTAAGCACACCAAACAACCAAGTTTCAGCATGTTGTACCGCTTGTTTCAGTTGATCTCCCATTGCCAAGCGCCCTGCAATAAAGCTCGCCAATGAACAGCCTGAACCGTGATATTCACCTTCAAGCCGTGGACAGCGGGTTTCTGAAACCATTTCATTGTTAATATACAGTGCATTACGAATATGATCAGGGGTATCTTCATGCCCACCTTTGACCAAAACGGCCTGCGCGCCCATTGCAAATAATTTAGCTGTTGCGCGTTCTAAATCATCTTCACCCGTTAAGGCACGTAATTCCACAGTATTTGGCGTGATTAAAGTCGCCAGTGGAATCAACTCGACAAATGCCTGAACCAAAGTCGCTTGATCACCTAAAGAACCACCACTATTGGCAACCAAAACAGGGTCAAGCACATATAAATAATCAGGATGTGCACGTAAAAAATCTGCCAGCGCTGCAATATTGTCAGTGGTGCCCAACATGCCCGACTTTACAACTTTAATGGGCAAATCATTCACCACCGCATTGGCTTGCGCCAATAACAATTCTTTAGACGTTGCTTCAAAGCCAAATACTTGCTGAGAGTTTTGAATGGTCAGTGCTGTGCAGGCAATCGCTGCATGTGCACCGCTATTGCCAACGGCTTCAATATCAGCCTGTAAACCAGCGCCACCCGAAGGGTCTAAACCAGAAAAACATAGTACTGTTGGTCGCACACACATATCCTTAATTGCTTCTATTTACGTTAGTATAGGCAACTTTGGAGTAACACTCGATAGTCATTTAGGCACATAGGCTGACATTGTGATAAAGAACCTTTTAATTGATTTAGATGGCACGCTGACCGACCCGAAAGAGGGCATTACCGCTTCTGCGCGTTATGGTTTGGCTAAGGTTGGACATCCTATTGCAGATACGGAAAATATTGATTGGATTATCGGGCCGCCCTTAAAAGCCTCTTTGGCAAAATTACTTCATGTAGATGTGCATGACGTATTGGCAGAGCAAGCCTTAGCAGGCTATCGAGAGCGTTTTGCTGCAACAGGCTTATTTGAAAATCATGTCTTTGAAGATGTTGCTGCAACATTGGCAGATTTAAAACAGCAAGGCTATCGACTGTTTTTAGCAACAGCCAAACCTGAAATTTATGCACGCCAAATTTTAGATCACTTCGATTTATTGCAATATTTTGAATATCCCTACGGTAGCGAACTAAATGGTGAGCGTACCAATAAAGCGGATTTAATTGCCTATATTTTGCAGCAAGAACAATTGCAACCTGAACAATGTTTAATGATTGGAGATCGTGAACACGATATTTTAGGTGCACGAGCCAATGGAGTCGATTGTGTTGCAGTCGAATACGGCTATGGTTCGGCTCAGGAGTTAGACTTGGCTGCACCAAAACATAGAATTCAGTGTTTTGCGCAAATTTTGTCGGTGCTTGAACAGTTATCTGGATGAGCGAGATGCTTACATCTGTTTGCATTTCTAGCGCAGTGTTATTGCAAAGATCGTGCTTCAATATTTAATTTGAATATTTAATTTTAATATTGAAAGAGGGTATGTGATGAAGATATTTAGTCAATCTATTGCAGTAGTAGCGGTTTCAATACTGATGACTGCATGTGCCAATCATGCTGCTACATCCACAACACCTACTGCGCAGGTCGAAATGTACACATCATTGCAACATCGACAGTGTGAGCCAGATTCAGGTTTAACCCTTACGGAAATTGTTCAGCGTTTACAGCAAGCACAGATTCAGGTGAAGCGGGCCAGTGTAGGTTCAGATGGGCGGATGTATGCACAGGTCTGTGGTGGTGCAGATGGAAAAATTGCTATTGTCACGATTCCTCAATCTCAGCAGAAACAAGCAGCGGCATTGGGCTTTCAGCCTTACTCACAAATACGTTGAATTAAAGCATAAGTGCTGTTTTTAGTTGTCACCCATAAAAAAACCTCAGTTCTTTGCACTGAGGTTTTTTTACAACCGAATCAGGTTGAGATGTCAGGATACTTGGCGTTTCAAATTTTAGAACTGTGGTTTTACCACGACTAAAATTACAATCGCTAATAGCAGCACAGTCGGCATTTCATTGAAGAATCGCCAGAACTTGTGTGATTTATAATGCGCATTGCCAATCAGTTTTTGGCGGTAATAGCCACAAACCAAATGGTAAATCACCAATAAACCGACCAATGCTACTTTCAGGTAAAACCATAACGCATCGTGGTAATTGCGGGTCGCATCGCCCCAATCTACCAAAAAGTGTGCCGTGATGAGGGTGGCAATCATAGACGGCCACATAATCCCTCGGTACAACTTGCGCTCCATGATTTCAAAACGCTGATGGCTCAGTGTATCTTCACTCATGGCATGGTAAACATATAAACGTGGTAAGTAGAACAATGCAGCGAACCAGCAAACCACGGCAATAATATGTAATGCTTTTACCCATAAAAAAGCATCAGAAGGTGCATCCATCGACTATCCTATAGGAGATTATTCATCCCACTTCTTGAAAATAAGGCAGGCATTTACACCGCCAAAACCAAAACTGTTACTCATCACAGTATTCAATTTTGTGTCGCGTTTTTCAAGTACGATATCAAATGCTTTCGCGCCTTCATCAAGTTCAGTGACGTTGATGTTTGGTGCAATGAAGTCGTTTTGCATCATCAAGACAGAATAAATTGCTTCTTGAACGCCTGCAGCACCCAAGCTGTGACCAGTCATTGACTTCGTTGAGCTAAGAGCAGGCACTTTACCTTCACCAAACGCACGTTCCATGGCTTTCAATTCAGTCACGTCGCCTGCTGGAGTAGAAGTACCATGTGTGTTCACATAGTCAATTGCGTCTACACCGTGTTGTTTCGCTTCGTCTAAAGCCATCAAGATACAACGTGTTGCACCTTCACCGCTTGGTGCAACCATGTCTGCACCGTCAGAGTTTGCAGCATACGCAACCACTTCAGCTAAAATATTTGCACCACGTGCTTGTGCGTGTTCAAGTGATTCAAGAACCACGAAACCACCACCACCTGCAATGACGAAACCATCACGGTCTGCAGAGTACGGACGAGATGCTGTTTCTGGTGTGTCGTTGTATTTAGAACACAAAGCACCCATCGCATCAAACAATAAGCTTTGTGACCAGTGATCTTCTTCACCGCCACCTGCAAGCATTAAATCTTGTTTACCCAATTGAATTAGGTTGTAGGCATAACCAATTGCATCGGCAGAAGTTGCGCATGCACTGGTAATTGAGTGCGCGATACCTTGTAATTTGAACGCAACACCCAAGTTTGCCGTAATGGTGTTCGACATGTTACGTGGTACGAAGAACGGGCCAATTTTACGTGCGCCTTTTTCTTCAAGTAGCTCAATCATTTCTGCAACAGATGCAGTTGAGTTACCGCCTGAACCACCCGCGATACCGTAACGTGGGTTGCCTGCTAAATCTTCTTGCTTTAAGCCCGCATGTTCAATGGCATCTACTGCAGCGTTGTAAGCGTACATCGCACACACGCCCATAAAGCGTTTTAATTTACGGTCAATGTGGTCAAAGTTTTGTTCTGCTGCTGCACTTACGTGGCTTTTGAAATTAAGTTCAGCATAAGTTGGGTTGGAACGTGTTCCTGAAATACCGTTTTGTAAAGAATGAGTCACAGCTTCTAAAGTATTACCAATGCACGAGTTAATGCCCATGCCGGTGATTACAACACGTTTCATCTACAGATCCCTTTTATGGTGATAATGTTGAGCCGAACACCGTGACTGCCAAGCAATCGCTGATACGGTATGACTCATGTCTTACAATTGCGTTCATAATAGCAGAAAGAATTTTGAATTCTTATGGCAAATATGATGCCACTTTGCAGGGAAGATCAAACCGCAGCGAAGCGATAAATGAGATGCAGGAAGCCAACCAAAAGATACACAATCATATTGAGATAAACTTAGACTACACCTAGTATCTACCCATAAATCATAGAAATTAAAAATGAGGAGTAAGAATGTCAGATTCCAAGAATAAACAATCAAGCGGATTCTTCTCGAATGCGATTGGGGTGGCTAAAAAGCTCAGCAGTACAGGCATCCATGTATTGCAGCAAGTTGCACCGGGTACTGTAGCGAAGGATGAGCACAGTGCAAAATCAGGGCAAATTATTGAAGGTCAGGCACGTAGCTTTAGTGCTTTTCAAGCGCGTCAATATGACAATCCTCAACACATGCTCAGACAGCATGTGCCTCAAGTTTCACGTCAGCTTTTAGGTCGTCACTATAACCGCGTCAATCAGGTGGCGAGTTTTGTGTCGCCCGATTTTTCCGACAAAATTTCAGATTACCTATTTGATCAGTTGAATAGTTTTACTTCCAATATCAGCTCTGTTGATGATGTGCTTGATCAGGCTGGCGTACGCGATTTAGAAGAATTGACTCAAGATGTAGATCGTTCTAAACGAATTAGTCAGGCACTCGCAGAACAAAATAAATGGATTGCATCACTGCAAGGCGCATTGACAGGTGCAACAGGAGTAATCGGTTCAACTATTGATGTGCCTGCATCTATTGTGATGTCTTTGCGTACCATTTATCAGGTGGGACGTGCATACGGTTTTGAACTGAACAAAGACACCGAGCAAGAAATTGTTCAGTTTATTTTTAAACAAATTGATTTAGGCGTCATTGCAGAAAAGCAAGCGGTACTGATGGGGCTAAAAACCTTATCCAATATGCTGCAAACTCATGATGTGCATCAATTACAAAATATGCTCGGTTCAAGCAATGATTATGAGGCATTAAAGAAATACTTCTTGAATGAGCAAGGTCAAGTCAAATGGCCGTGGTTGAATCATGTACCTAAGTTTTCCATGTTGAATAAACTCACGCCTGTAGCAACCGCATCGGTGAGTGCAGTATATAGCTGGAAATTGGTGGAAGATGTGCATCACAAGGCACAGCAAGTGTTTTCCAATGCCCGTAGCTATTTAATTCAGCATAAAGACAGCAATTTATCTGCCATTCATGCGTATGAAAAATCGTTGGAATTGCTGGCACAGGCTGCGCCTAAACTCTTAGAGCAGTTGAAGGGTAATGAAGCCAAACATGCAGAGCAAGATGCATTAGTAGAGGGGCAAGAGAGAGCAGAATCTGCGCCGTCAGATGCTTTAGTGCAAACCGTATCAGACCATGAAAGTATCCGAGCGGTAAAAGTGCAGAAAAAATCGGACAAAGTGGAAACAACTGCAGCACAGCTCGATGAAAATATTCAGCAAGGTCTAGGAGAATTGGCAGATCAAATGCTAGAGCCACATGCTGAAGTTGCACCGCAAAAACCTGCTGTACCTGCAGAAGAAATTGATGAATATATGCTGGAAGATGCTTTAGAGCCTGTGGAAGATTCAACCCAAGTGGCTGAAACTGTTTCGGAAAATCCAGTAACATCAAGTACAGAAACTGCAAAGCAGGTTACAAAAAAGCCGAGAACTCGTACAAGTGCTCGCAAGCCAAAAGCTGAATAAAAACAAGTGATAAGTAGAAATTTGGTTGGTATTTTAACTGCCTATGAAATATTGACCATTTTTCTATCTTCGCTTACAATTGCATGCCCTCAAAAAGTAGTATGTTTTTGGGGCTTTTTATTAACGGGAGAATTGCCACATGGCAACAACAAATCAGTTGATCCGTAAGGGTCGTACGACTTTGGTTGAAAAATCAAAAGTTCCTGCGTTGAAGGCTTGTCCACAACGTCGTGGTGTTTGTACACGTGTTTACACAACTACACCTAAAAAACCTAACTCAGCAATGCGTAAAGTTTGCCGTGTTCGCTTAACTTCAGGTTTTGAAGTTTCTAGCTACATCGGTGGTGAAGGTCACAACCTACAAGAGCACAGTGTTGTTCTTATCCGTGGTGGTCGTGTTAAAGACTTACCAGGTGTACGTTACCATACCGTTCGTGGTTCTTTAGACTGTGCTGGTGTGAAAGATCGTAACCAGTCACGTTCTAAATACGGTGCTAAACGTCCTAAGAAATAATCTTTTAAAGATTAAGCCCTTAGTTCGTAGAGCTGCAATCCTTTATCGTCTCGCTTGTCTGATTTCTGCATTTAATTTTGTGAAATTCAAGCGACGTGTAGTAAGGCCAGCGAAATGCACACGACACTTTGTGCTACGGCTGGATCACCCTGAAGTGTCATATTTATAGGTAGTTTAAAATGCCAAGACGTCGCGTAGTCGCTGCTCGTGAAATCCTTCCGGATCCTAAATTCAGCAGCCAAACAATCGCTAAATTCATGAACCACGTAATGCAAGATGGTAAAAAATCTATTGCTGAAAGTATCGTTTACGGTGCTTTAGACCGCGTTCAAGAAAAATCTAAAGTAGACCCAGTTGAATTTTTTGAAGCTACGCTTGAAAAAGTTCGTCCAATGGTCGAAGTAAAAGCACGCCGTGTTGGTGGTGCTACTTATCAAGTTCCTATGGAAGTACGCCCATCCCGTCGTACTGCTTTAGCGATGCGTTGGTTGGTAGATGCTGCTGCTAAGCGTTCTGAAAAAACTATGGCGTTACGTCTTGCTGGCGAGTTGCTTGATGCATCTGAAGGTAAAGGCGCAGCGATCAAAAAACGTGAAGATGTGCACCGTATGGCTGAAGCCAACAAAGCCTTCTCTCACTACCGTTTCTAAGCGGATAAAACAGGCCCTAATCAGGAGGGTGATGAATCGGTTGTCACTGAATTGTCATCAAATCGCTTTAAGTTGCTAGGCAGCTTAAAGCGTCCTGTTTTAAACAACAAAATTTAGGAATGCTAGAAATCATGGCACGTCAAACCCCAATTTCTCGTTACCGTAACATTGGTATCTCTGCGCACATCGATGCGGGTAAAACAACAACTTCAGAACGTATTTTGTTCTATACAGGTGAAAGTCACAAACTTGGTGAAACTCACGAAGGTTCAGCAACAACTGACTGGATGGAACAAGAGCAAGAACGTGGTATTACTATTACCTCAGCAGCTGTAACATGCTTCTGGAAAGGTATGGGTAACCAGTTTGACCAACACCGTATTAACGTAATTGACACCCCAGGACACGTTGACTTCACAATTGAAGTTGAGCGTTCTATGCGTGTTCTTGACGGTGCATGTATGGTTTACTGTGCTGTAGGTGGTGTACAACCTCAGTCTGAAACTGTATGGCGTCAAGCAAACAAATATAAAGTACCTCGTTTAGCGTTCGTGAACAAAATGGACCGTACAGGTGCAAACTTCTTCCGCGTTGTTGAACAAATGAAAACTCGCTTGGGTGCAAACCCAGTGCCTATCGTTGTTCCAGTGGGTGCAGAAGACACATTCACAGGTGTTGTTGACTTAATCGAAATGAAGGCAATCATCTGGGATGAAGCTTCACAAGGTATGAAGTTTGAATACGGTGAGATTCCAGCTGACCTTCAAGCAACTGCTGAAGAATGGCGTACGAACATGGTTGAAGCTGCTGCAGAAGCATCAGAAGAACTCATGGACAAGTACCTAGAAAATGGCGAACTTTCTAAAGAAGAAATCGTTGCTGGTTTACGTCAACGTACATTAGCGGGTGAAATTCAACCTGCAATGTGTGGTTCTGCATTCAAAAACAAAGGTGTTCAACGTATGTTGGACGCAGTAATTGAATTCTTACCTGCACCGACTGACGTAGAAGCGATCAAAGGTATCTTAGACGACAAAGACGAAACTGAAGGTTCTCGTGAAGCGTCTGACGAAGCTCCTTTCGCAGCGTTAGCGTTCAAAATCATGAACGACAAATTCGTTGGTAACTTAACGTTCGTGCGTGTTTACTCTGGTGTTCTTAAAGCGGGTAGCCCGGTTTATAACCCAGTGAAAATGAAGCGTGAGCGTATTGGTCGTATCGTACAGATGCACGCAAATGACCGTCACGACATCGAAGAAATTCGTGCAGGTGACATCGCAGCGTGTGTAGGTCTTAAAGATACAACCACTGGTGATACATTATGTGACGAAAACCACGTAATTACACTAGAGCGTATGGAATTCCCAGAGCCAGTAATTGCATTGGCTGTTGAACCTAAAACTAAAGCTGACCAAGAAAAAATGTCAGTTGCTTTAGGTCGCTTGGCGAAAGAAGATCCATCATTCCGCGTTCGTACAGACGAAGAATCTGGTCAAACGATCATTGCGGGTATGGGCGAGCTTCACCTTGACATCATCGTTGACCGTATGAAGCGTGAATTCAACGTAGAAGCGAACATTGGTAAACCAATGGTTGCATACCGCGAAACGATCAAAAAGACGATTGAGCAAGAAGGTAAATTCGTACGTCAAACTGGTGGTAAAGGTAAATTCGGTCACGTATTCGTACGTTTAGAGCCGCTTGATCCTGAAGCTGGTAAAGACTACGAATTCGCTGAAGAAGTTGTAGGTGGTGTAGTACCTAAAGAATTCTTCGGTGCAGTAGACAAAGGTATCCAAGAACGTATGAAGAATGGTGTCTTGGCTGGTTACCCAGTTGTAGGCATTAAAGCGACATTATTCGACGGTTCTTACCACGATGTCGACTCTGACGAATTATCGTTCAAAATGGCGGGTTCTTACGCATTCCGTGACGGTTTCATGAAAGCAGATCCTGTTCTTCTTGAGCCAATCATGAAAGTTGAAGTAGAAACTCCAGAAGACTACATGGGCGATATCATGGGTGACTTAAACCGTCGTCGTGGTATGGTTCAAGGTATGGACGACTTACCTGGTGGTACTAAAGCAATTCGTGCAGAAGTTCCACTTGCAGAGATGTTTGGTTACGCAACACACATGCGTTCTATGTCTCAAGGTCGTGCGACTTACTCTATGGAATTTGCTAAATATGCTGAAACTCCACGTAACGTGGCAGATGGCATCATTGCTAAATTCCAGTCTGGTGGTAAAAAAGGTGACGACGAGTAATCTTTCGATTACTATAAGCGCAAACTAATTCATAGTTAAAAAACCTAATGCTCATGGAGTGATCCTCCATGAGTTGTTTTAAAAAGGAAGATCTCATGGCTAAGGCTAAGTTCNGAATACGATTCTCCAACTCGTCACTACGCGCACGTAGACTGCCCAGGCCACGCCGACTATGTTAAAAACATGATCACTGGTGCTGCTCAGATGGACGGTGCGATCCTTGTTTGTTCAGCGACTGATGGTCCAATGCCACAAACTCGTGAACACATCCTTCTTTCTCGTCAGGTAGGTGTACCTTACATCATCGTATTCTTAAACAAATGCGATATCGTAGACGACGAAGAGTTAATCGAATTAGTTGAAATGGAAGTTCGTGAACTTCTTTCTACTTACGACTTCCCAGGCGACGACACTCCAGTAATCCGTGGTTCAGCACTTGCTGCACTTAACGGTGAATCAGGTCAATATGGTGAAGATG
>NZ_JBWKMK010000003.1:0-4620 GCF_056431365.1 Acinetobacter seohaensis | reverse complement strand
TTGAACTCTGGCATCTAATTGCTGGTTTGATTGTGCTAGAGACTGATGCTGCATCGCCAACTGTCTGGTGAATTCCAGCAGTTGTTCATGGGTCAGTTGGCTTAAGTCAGGCAGCGTATTCATGACCGCAGTATGCCTGAGGTCATGAAGAGAATGAAATAGAACGTTTGGAGGATGGCAGAATGGTCGAGCTTGGTTTAGAGCATATTCACCACTTGCTGCAATCCAATTCTCTGCCAGGGCAAACCTTGGATCAGTGCCTGTAACTGTTCCGGGCTGAGGGCCACGCTTTCACCCTGGTGAACTTTAGCCCAGTGGAATTTTCCCTGTTCCAGCCGCCGGGCACACAGCCAGATGCCCAGTCCATCATGTACCAACACTTTCATACGATGACCACGTTTATTACAGAACAGGTAGGCGCAATGCGGTTTGATGTAGCCAAAGGCTCTCACCACCTGAGCCATGACAGTATCCATTCCTGCTCGCATATCCATGGGCTGGGTAGAGAGCCAAATTTCATTGATACGGATCATGTTGCCAGTGCCTTGAGTAATTCTGCCAAGGCAGGTATTTCTGATGTCTGCCATTTTAGCTGAATATCATTATTCGTATGAGGCACGGTGATACACAACGTGATCCTCTCATCAATAGGTTGGCTGATTGCAGCAGTGTAAGGCAAAGCAATAAATGCTGGATTCACATGAGTAGGATCCTGCACGGCACCATCATGATGGCTGAGGATCCTGATCCAACGACTGACAAGGTTGGCATTAATACTATGTTGCAGTGCGACCGAAGCGATCGAGGTATTAGGATTTTTGCAGGCATTGACAATACTGAGTTTGAATTCTTTGCTGTATGTTCTGCGTTTTTTAGCAACAGGAGGTGTTGCTGAATATATATCCATGTTCATGGATTAAGTCCCCACTTGTTTTTAGGTGGGAACTAAATTAAGGCTTATAGGATCGCTTGGTAAGGCTGTGTTAGCAGGATGCTTACGTTTATTTGGCCTAAATTTGATTCCATGCTGCATCAATTTTTTCTGTACTTTTTCAGCAAAAAATTCCCGCCCACGATCGGTCTGTATTCGCTGTATGGGAAAAGGCATTTCTTCAATTACGCAGTCTAAAAAGTCGAGCGTATTCGCCGCTGTTCGGCGTTTATATATCCTTAAAACGCGATATCGTGTGCAGTCATCGATAGATGTGTACTGATATAGCCCAGGACCCAATTTACAGGTATCCATTTGAATTCTATCGCCTGGTAATGGGCGTTCATAACGAATGAAATCTACTTTACGACGGAATTTTTTAATCGGTTTGACTTGATGGGTGGATAGTACTTTATGGATAGTCGCTAAGGACAACGAGACTCCGTGCAGCCTCATCAATTCTGTTTGCAAACGTCGAGCACCCAGATTTCTAGCCGAGCGCATTTCCAATATTAAGGCTTCTAGCTCAGCATTGATTTTAGTATTTGGAGATTTTAATGGGCGTTTACTCTGACTACTTAATCCATCAATACCTTGCTCAGAATATCGTTTCCACCACTTGCGTAATGTTGGTCTAGAAATGCCACATCTCCGACAGACTAGGCCAGCATCATTGGTCTCTTCAAATAATTTAACCCATACGAGTCTTTGTTGAATTTCTCTGTTCATAGACACCAATTATATTGAAATGATGTCTATGAATCACACAGTTCAATTCCCATTCACACGGGAATTACCTTGTACATTCAATGTACAATTTTAAATTACATAAAAAATAAAAATATATAAAACAATTATTTATAGTAAAGTTGTCAACGGCATTCTAAAATTGACCCCTTTTACCTTTCAAATGGCAAAGTAAAATTGACCCCTTTGATCTCGTATTAAGTTTCAACCTGGGGCTGAATCCCAATTCTTTTTTTATCCTTCAAACGATAACTCTCACCCGATATTTGTACCACATGACAGTGATGCAATAACCGATCTAACATCGCAGCGGTCAACGTGACATCATCTGCAAAGGATTTGGACCACTGGCTAAAGGGTAAGTTACTCGTCAATATCGTACTGCCTTTTTCATAACGCTTGGCAATCACGTTAAAGAACAGATTCGCTTCTTCACGTCCAAACGGTAAATAACCAATTTCATCGATAATCAGTAACTTTGGTCCCAGTACCGCACGTTGCATATAGGTTTTCAGTTTACCTTGCTGATAGGCTGTACTCAGTTGCAGCATGAGATCGGCGGCGGTAATGAACTTGATCTTAATGTTGTTCATGATGGCCTTATAGCCTAATGCCATAGATAAGTGCGTTTTTCCTACTCCGCTAGCCCCGAGAAACACCACATTTTCTGCTCTAGCAATAAAGCTCAGATTGAACAGTTCAATCACCTGTGATTTAGGGGCCCCTAGGGCATAATTAAAATCATAGTCTTCCAGGGTTTTGACTTGAGGCAGGCCTGAGAGTTTCATCAGTACCTGCTGACTGCGCTGTTGCCTGGCAGCATATTCATGCGTCAAGATCGCTTCAACAAAGTCGGCATAACTTCCATCTTGACCTAATGTTTGTTGTGCATGATGTGACCATTGTGATGCGATGGCAGGCAGATTGAGCTTTTGGCAAAGTTGCTCTATACGGTCGTATTGCAGATTCATCAGGAAACTCCCAGCAACTGGTCATATACCGATAAGGGATGCTGCAAACTCTCGTAGGGCATGACATGCTGTGCTGCTGCAACAGGTACAGTGCTAGAACCTGTATCTGATTGCGGTAATGGCGTAAATTTTTGCTGCTCCTGTTGCAGTCGAACAGCCGGTTTTTCTTGCATGGTGGCATGAATCCGCTGATTGGCGGTTTCATGCAGCCACCGGCCAATGTGGGCATTGGCGACATCAACATCTAACAGTAAACCCGAAGTCTTCAGGCTTGCTTTCAATGGCACAATAAAGCTTGATTTGAGGTATCCATTAAAGCGTTCAACTTTGCCTTTGGTCTGTGCACGGTAGGGCTTACATACGCGAGGACGAAAGCTGTATTTCTTGGCGCAGTCGAGCAGTTTGGGATTCCATTTATGCTGCCCCTCCTGATAGGCATCCCGTTCAATCATGATCGTTTTAGCGTTATCAAACAGGATTTCTTGAGGTACTCCTGCAAAAAACTGAAATGCATTTTCTAGACCATCGATCCATGCATCCGTACGTTCATGATCATAAAATTTCACGAAAGTCGCTCTGGAATACCCTAATGTTGCGACAAAAGCTTTTAAAGTCGTGTTGTTGCGTCGAATCGTGGTGAAATCCACTTGCATTTGTTGGCCAGGTTGGGTTTCAAAACGAATGATCGGTTCCGGTTTAGCAACTGGTTTTAATGTTGCAAGATATTCCCTCAAGATCCTGATCTTTCCTGGATATCCCAACCCTAAAATTTCCTGGTAGAGCACAACAGCAGGAATCCATTCAGGATGAGCTGCGTTTACACGTTGGAGTAAATAGGGTTTATATGGGTCAAGGATACTTATTCTAGGCTGTATACGCTGATACTGAGGTGTGGTGTTTTGCCGTAAATATTTACGTACGGTATTTCTGGACACCCCCAGTTCACGACTAATGGCTTTAATAGATTTACCTTGTTGATGAAGTATTTGGATTGTCACTGCTTGCTCCAAAGTTAACATGTTGAGCAGTCCAAAATGACCGCTATATTAACCAAGGGGGTCAGTTTTTAAATGCCATTAGGGGGTCATTTTTACACTGCCGCTAACAAAGTTAAGTAGACGCCATCCCAATACAATTCAGAATCCAGTTTTCGTATTCTTGCAACGTTTCTCGAAGCATATCCATTGGTCTGACGATATAGTGTCTTTCAACTAGCGCACTTGGCTTATGACCTGATATCTGTGCTAAAGATCCTTCATTGATTTTTGCCCAAATAGCTAACGTTTTATATGATCTCCTCAATCCATGGGGAGTAAGTTCAATATTTAGTTTTTTACATATTTTCTCTAAGCTATCGTAAGGATTAACAATATGGCCACATTCAGCACCCTTACTGCTAAATATGAATTTAGAATCAGAATTTTTCTTTAGTTCTAATTGAACCGTACTGGGTTTGTCGGAGACTTTTTTATTTAAGTTAGGCCACCTGACCTAACGGGTTAATCTTATCATAGTACATTGCTTCAAACTCAAAAGGTGATACATAACCCAGTGCACTGTGTACACGCTCTTTATTGAACCAATCTACCCAGTTTAGTGTCGCAAGTTGTACATCCGCTAAACCTTGCCAATCCGCTTTTAAATATTCAATCACCTCTGTTTTGTATAAGCCATTCACCGTTTCAGCCAAAGCATTATCGTATGAATCACCGGTCGTACCGACTGATGCTCGTAAATTTGCTGCTTCTAAACGATTGGTATAACGAATGGAAAGATATTGCACGCCTCTGTCACTATGATGAATCACGTTCTTTGGCATGCCTCGATCGTGCAATGCTTGCTCAAGTGCATCGAGCACCATATCTGTATTCATACGTGTTGATACTTTCCATCCAACAATTGCTCGCGAGAACACATCAATAATAAAGGCGGTATAGACCCAGCCTGAATGAGTTTGAATATACGTGAAGT
>NZ_JBWKMK010000002.1:0-869 GCF_056431365.1 Acinetobacter seohaensis | reverse complement strand
TAAACATCGTTCGATTGCTGGTTTTTTAGCAGGCGTATTTTCTTCACTATGTGCGTATCAACTTTGCCAAAAGAATAAGCCTAAAATTCATGTGATTAAATCTTTGGCTTATCCGTAACTGGGGTTAATTTAAGGTTTTCTAAAATTAACATAATGGTGGNGCACTAGTCACTACTCGCATTAACGAAAACATTAAGCATGAAGCAACAGAAGTTCTTGCAACAATGGGCTTAACTGTCTCAGATGCAGTTCGCTTGCTGTTAACCAAGGTAGCGAAAGAAAAGGCTCTGCCTTTTGAAATTTGGCAGCCCAATCCTGAAACCATTGCTGCAATGGAAGAAGATCTAAGCAAAGTAAAGAGCTTCACTTCTGTTAAAGATTTGATGGCTGATCTAAATGCGGACGATTAAGTACACATCAGCATTCAAGAAAGACTATAAACGTGAGAAAAAAGGGCAGCATCGAAATACATTAGATGCTGAACTACAAACTGTTTTAGAATTATTGCAAGCTGATGAAGCCTTGCCTTAAAAGTATCGTGACCATGCTTTGGTCAGTAATTAGGTAGGTCATCGTGATTGCCATATCAAACCTGATCTCGTTTTAATCTATAAGAAAACAGAAGAAGGTGAACTACTAATTTTGAAATTAGTTCGCTTAGGCAGTCATAGCGAATTAGCAATTTGAATGATGTAACCCCCAAAGAGCGTTGACATACTCCGTACTAAACCGGTGATTTAATGGAGCATGTCAGCCTTCATCGTCAGTTACTTGTCTTTTTGCATTGTAATCTGTTTTTCTAATTCAGCTATCCGTGCATTTGCATTAGTGAGTTGTGATTCCACATATTTGATCGAGCCTGATTTTTC
>NZ_JBWKMK010000001.1:0-26044 GCF_056431365.1 Acinetobacter seohaensis | reverse complement strand
GAATAATTCAAGTGAATTTGTTTGAAAGAAGAACTTTAAAAGCTTTATTTTCACCCGATAAAATACCCATAAAACAAGAGGAAGCTCAAATGAGCTTCCTCTTGTGAAAAATTGTGGGACAGCAATGAGCCTAAACCCTGCTTTTGGTTTAAATAAAGTTCAAATTAGAACTTCATACTGATACGCGCCCAATAGTTACGACCACTATTGTTAAACTGAACTTTTGCTGCACTACCAGTCCCATTTAAACCTAGTTTATTTAAATGTTCGCTATACGTTTTATCCAAAACGTTATCAACACCCACAGACACATCAACACTTTTATTGAGGTTATAGCTGCCATTTAAAGACAACACGCCAAAGCCACTGCTCTCTTTGAGGTCGTAACCTACGATATTACCTTCATCTTTACTTATACGACTTTGACCATCGACTACACGTAATAATGCACCTAAAGTGTATCTATCTTGAACATAGCGTAGGTTTAAACGTCCTTCCAAAGGTGAAATTTGTGGTAACGGCGTATTGTCCGTAGTGTTTTCACCCCACGCATACATGGCACTCACATCAGCCTGTAAAGCATCGGTAAATTGATAAGCAATACCAACTTCTGCACCTGCAATCGTTGCATCCACATTGCGAGTATGCGCCTCTAAAGGATTTTCTTTACTCTGAGGCTTGTTTTCATCTCTCAGTTTGTAATTCGTCAAAATATAATCATTAATTAAACCTGCATAAGCCGATGCCCAAGAGCTGAATGCACCATGTTCATGTTGATAGCCAAAGTCCAATTGAAGGGTTTTTTCAGTATCAATGTGATTAAACGTATTTTTATTTCCGTTACCCGACAGAGGACTAAACAATTCCCAATAATCAGGCATACGCTCTACATAGCCCAAACCGACATAAGTTTTAGCATCATGGTGCGGATGTTGATTTTCCAAACGAATAAAGCCACTTGGCAAAGTTTCTTTACGTTGTTGAGCTGTTTGCACTGCATCAACTTCAACTTGATCAATACGCACACCTGCAACTAATTTATTTTGATCGTTGAGTTGATAACTCAATTCACCAAAACCGCCATAAGATTGAAATTCCATATCGGTTGTTACAGGGAAGTTCATTTTCGGCATTGTGGCTGAATACATGCCTTTACCATGTTTATTCTGTTGACTATCAATACCTGTAATAAACTGCAGCTTATCCCACTCATGCGTTACAGCCATCCGTGCATTTAAAGTACGGCGTGTCACATTCATTGCAGATTTAGCTTCCACCCACTCTTTTGTCATGTGATGTTGTGCCATACCTACTTTACGCAGACTATAGTTATCCATCACGTGATCGTTAAAGCTATAGTTCACCTGTGCTTCAATTTTCTTAATCACATCGGTGATATTTTTCTTTTCTACACGTAAACCTAAACTTTCGCGGTCAAATTCAGAACCATCCATTGTACGGCCCGCATAAACCACTTCAGCATCACCACGACCACCCGTCAGTTCTAGCCAAGTGTTTTCATCGGGTGTCCAACCTAAAGCGACATCAGCATTCCAACGCTCCCAATCCGAAGGAACAGTTGTACCATTACCATCTTTATAGCTATCTGCTACAGAACGGTTGGCGTTTAAACGAATGTATTTCTGCTCATCACCCGCAGCCGCTTCAACATTATGATCTAAACGGCCAAATGACCCCATCAAGACACTGGCTTGGCCACGATAGTTTTGACCTTCACCAAATTGCTCAGGCTTACGCTCAAACAATACCGTTGCTGCCGAACCCGTGTTGGCATATTGCACCGTTTGCGGGCCTTTAATGACGGTAATTTCATCAAAACTTTCTGGTGAAATATAAGAGGTTGGTGAATCCATACGACTCGGGCATGCACCCAAGTTTTCAGAACCATCGGTTAAAATTTTAATACGTGAACCAAACATGCCACGGAAGGTCACATCACCATTAGTACCCGCACCACTGTTGACCGCACTAAAGCCGACGATGCTTTGCAAATAGTCTGCACCATCTGTGGCTGGAATCGGCTGAATGGGTTGTTTTGGATTAGCACGAACCACTAAACCATTGGCATCATTGCCCTGTTGTGCGGTTGCAACAATAGGCGCAAGGCTATGCGTATTCGCAGACAGCATACTTTGATCGGCAAGCGCACTTGCTGAATAGCAGGCAACACAAACTGCAGCCGCAACAGGCTGTAATAAAAATTTAGGCTGAGCCATTTTATTTCTCACTTCAAAACATAAATACAGTTAGGGTCAAAGCAAACCCGAAAAACATTAAATTTATGCAAAGTGAGGTGGAGCACGTCCCTGCGGAAGTAAAAAGAGTTGCTGAAGTGCAAACCAAACGTGTTGAAAACGTTTTTGGAAAGCCAAAAGACGCACCTGAATGCGATCAAGTACTTCTTTAAGCTCTAATTCAGGTGGCAAGACCAAGTTACCATAGACCGTACAATACTGACATTGATGTGAAGCATCGTGATGATGATGTTCATGCTGTGCAGTCAGTTGTTGATCATCAGCTTGCGATGTAGATGAATGCGCAGCATGCGAAGAGTTTGTTTGCACGGCGTGAGCTTGTGGCAACAAAAGTGCACGCGTGATGGTTTCACAGACTGGCGCAACTTGATATTGCTCAGGCAGCAAAGGCTGTAAAAATACAGCAATCTGTAAAAAAACTGCGATAAATGAAAGCAGTAAGCCACTACGCAACAACAAAAACATCTATCCTGAATTTGTGTGGCGCAAGAATAACAAAGCCCAATCGAAATTGGGCTGATTTTTATGCTTTGGTCTAAACATAGACAACTAGATGGTTGTTTGTTTTAACGCTTCACAGCCACTTTTTCTTTCTGACGCTGACGTACTACTTTTTCCACTTTTTCACGGGCACGCTGTCTTTTGAGTGGTGATAAATAATCGACAAATAATTTACCATTTAAGTGATCCATTTCATGTTGGATACAAACAGCGAGAAGTTGATCTGCTTCTAGCTCAAAGGTTTGACCCTCAAGGTTAATCGCTTCAATTTTTACACGTGACGGACGCTCAACTTTGTCGTATATTTGAGGCACTGACAAACACCCTTCTTCATACGGTTGGGTCTCTTCAGTCAATGGGGTAACTTTGGGGTTAATGAAGACCATGGGTTGATCTTTATTTTCAGATAAATCCATGACAATCAGCTGAATATGATGATCTACCTGTGTCGCAGCTAGACCAATTCCTGGTGCGGCATACATAGTTTCAAACATATCTGCAGCAAGCTGACGAATTTCGTCGGTCACTTCTTCAACTGGTTTGGCAATGGTACGCAAACGGGGATCCGGGAAACTTAAAATAGGTAATAAGGCCATGGGACGTCCTCACTTATATGCCATTGATCAAAAAACCGAATGAAGGAATGCTTCATCAAAAAAATGTGTGTAAGATCGTTATTATAACGCAACTACATACATAATTTTAGGAATTATGATAATGAAAAAGGTTTTGACAGACACATCCTCTTTTCGTGTCTTGGGGTTTAAAAAGCAAGTTTTAGCGCTCGCTGTATGTCTCACTGTGGGACTTGGGGCAATGAGTGTGGCTGAAGCAGCACCTGCACGAAATATTAATCCGCCTGCTTTAAAAGCCAATGCACCGAATGTGTATGTGGTGAAAAAAGGCGATACTTTGTGGGATATTTCTAAAAAATTCCTGAATAATCCACTACGCTGGCCTGAAATTTGGGCAAGCAACCGCCACGTGAAAAATCCACACTGGATTTTCCCGGGTGACCGCTTGTTAATGTGTACCTATGAAGGTCGCCCAATTATTGGTAAAGATGAAGGTGATGGCTGTGAAGGCATTATTCGTCGTTACACAGGCAAGAGCACCAATTTACAGCCGCAAATTCGCGTAGAATCTTTAAATAATACAATTCCTGTGATCCCACTGGAATACATCAAGCACTGGTTAGAGCGCAGCAGCATTATTGCCGCAGATGCGTTACAAGGCACACCATATATTTTAGGTACTTCTGATCAACGTGTTTTAGCTGCTAAAGGTCAAAGTGTGTATGCACGTGGTGCAGGTCTGGAAGTAGGTCAACGCTACGGTGTATATCGTGAAGGCGAACCGTACATGCTGACCGATGCCAATGGTCAAAAATTCAATGCAGGCATTGAACTCACTCAAGTTGCTGCAGGTATTGCAGTACGTGGTGAAAATGACATCACCACACTTGAATTGACCGATACCTACAATGCCGAAGTGCGTCGTGGTGATCGCGTCTTACCAATTTATGACCCAATGCTGCCAACCTTGTTCTACCCAACGCATGCTGAAAATGTCAGCACAGGTGGTCAAGTGCTACGTGTGATGGGTTCGATTGGTACTGCAGCAAAACACAGTGTTGTGGCAATTGATCGCGGTACATTACATGGCGTGCAATCTGGTCATGTGTTTAGCGTAGCGCAAAAAGGCGAAGTGGTCACCGACCCGAAAACCAAAGAACGTGTTCAGCTTCCAGGCGAACGTATTGGCAATATCATGGTCTTCAAGAGCTTTGACCACATTAGCTACGCCTATGTCTTAGACAGCGAATTGCCTATTAAAGTCGGTGCGAGCTTACAAGCACCACGAATGGACGACTAAAACGGTTTAAGATGGTGATGTTGAATTCATTCAGCCCACAGCAAATCAACTACATTTTGTTGTGGTATTTGGTTCAACATTCACTGTCTAGTTTTTCCAAACTCGTACAACATTATGGTTCCGTGGCTGCCGCAGTGCAGCCCGAACACCTCCTCACATGGTCAGATGTGCGCATTCATGCCAACCATCTACAACGCGCCAAAGAATATCTCAGCCCAACAGGGCAACTCGCCTTTGAACAATGTCTGAATCAACTGCAACAGCAGTGCGATTTTATTCTAACTTTGGACGATGCGGACTATCCCAATCAGTTACGACCCTATTCCAACAAGCCACCCATTTTATTTGGGCAAGGCAATGCACAGGCTTTGTTGCAAGCGCAAATTGCGATTGTCGGCAGTCGCAAAGCCAGCCCGCATGGTCGGCAAGTGGCTTATGATTTTGCTTATTATTTAAGTGAACAAGGGTTCTTTATCAATAGTGGTTTGGCACAAGGTATTGATGAAGCCGCACATCAAGGTGCTTTGCAACATCAACGTACCATTGCAGTCATGGGCACAGGTTTGGACAGCACTTATCCAAGTGCACATCACAGCCTGCGCCAAAAAATTGTAGAATCTGATGGTGCCGTGATTACGGAGTTTTTACCACAGACTAAGCCCTTACAGCAACATTTTCCACGACGTAACCGTATTGTCAGTGGACTAAGTTTAGGCGTGATTGTTGCTGAAGCCAGTTTAAATAGTGGCTCGCTGATTACCGCGAAACTGGCAGCAGAGCAAGGCAAATTAATTTTTGCCATTCCAGGACATATTTACAGTGAATTTCATCAAGGTTGCCACCAATTGATTCGTGAAGGTGCAATTTTAGTGGATCATCCTGAACAAGTGATTGAAGATTTAGCCCTACCCACCCAATGGCAATATCAACAAAACCAAATAGCATCAAGCCAAAATCAGACTACAGCAGCTTCAACAAAAGCAAAATTATCTACACCACCGACTGAAGCAATACTTCAAACCACCACAACAAAAACAGCAGATACAAGTACACCGCATATTCCCGAGCATTTATTGGCACTGTATCAACAACTGGATTGGGTCGGACAAAGCATCGATCACTTGGCACAGCAACTGAATTTAGATATTGCCACACTCACCAGCGCATTAATGGAACTGGAACTCATGGGCTTCTGTTTACAACAATCAGGTTTATATCTGCGTTGTCGTCCACTCAAATAAGGTTCACAATAAGCGCCTATTTCACGTTTCTGTTTAGGTAAAACTCCCATGATTACAACTTCTGTCACCGAAGCCGCTGCATGTCTACAACAAGGACAGGTACTGGCCTATCCTACAGAGGCGGTTTGGGGATTGGGATGTGATCCATATAATCAACAGGCATTTTTGGAAATTTTGCGTCTGAAACAGCGTCCGATTGAAAAAGGTGTGATTTTACTGGCAGGACATCTGTCACAAGTAGAGCATTTGCTGCAGGATTTAAACCCCGAAATGCGAGATCGCGTAATTGCGTCATGGACGAATACTTACCCCACAGATCGAGCAACCACCTGGCTATTACCCAGCACAGCCGCAATTCCAGAGTGGATTACAGGTCAACACCCCAAAGTAGCGGTGCGCGTAACCAATCATCCTTTATGTATGGCGTTATGCCATGCCTTTGATGGCTTTATTGTATCGACCAGTGCCAATCCTGCGGGACTTGCCCCTGCACGCTCTTTGCAAGAGACAACGCAATATTTCCATCAACAATTGCACTACTTAAATGGTGATTTGGGTTTAAGCCAGCAACCTAGCCGTATTTTAGATGCAGAGAGTGGGGCAGTGATTCGCGCCTAGCTTTAGACAAATTTTAGTTGACATCCTCCCCGACCTAAAGGACGGAGATTCCTACTGCTAGACGCTCATGCCCGAGCGCAAGAATATTCAGTGCGGAATTTACATCCCGATCATGGAGCGTACCGCACTCCACACACTGCCATTCTCTTATTCCAAGTCCTGCTCTACCTTCCGGACTACTGGAGCGTGAGCCACAGCACGAACAAATTTGGGTGGTATAGGCTTCATTGACTTCTTCATAACATACCCCTGCGTTCTCGCATTTATACTTGAGCATGGTTCTTAGTGTTGTCCAACTGGCATCTAGCGCTGATTTAGCTAATCTGGTTTGTGCTAATGCTTTGGCATTCACATTGCCAACGAAGATGGCTGCATGTTCATTCACCAGTTTTCGGCTGAATTGATGCAGCATGTTTTGTCTTACATTTTTAATCTTGGCATGGATGGCTTTGACACGTTTCTTATTTTTTGCACGTTGAGCAATACCAAGTTTTTGTTCATATTGCCGATAGATTTGAGGTGCTTTAAGTTTTACGCCATCTGAACAAGTCGCTAAATCTTTTAAACCTAAATCTATGCCAATTGAGGTTTTAGCGTTGTTTTTTTCTATTTTGACTGCATCAACTACAAGACAAACATACCAACGTCCACGACTATCTTCTACGAATGTGCCTGTTTTGATATTGTATTGACTTAATCCGTAACTATCCCATAGTTTAAATTGATGCTTGCCATATTCAACATAGCCATCAGCATATTTGATTGCAACCTTTTTAAACGGTATCCAACCCAGTGAACGTCTAGCTGATTTTTTATTACTGACACGCCATTTTAGTTTTGCTTTTTTGAACTGCTTGCGTCTTGTGACCAATTCTTCTGTCACTGCCTGAATAGTTTGACTGTGCAAGTTGCATTCTTTCGATGTGCCTTTCGTGTATTTTGCAAGGTCGTATGCTGAAAAGAATTGTTGTTTTTGTTGTAGGTGTTTGAAACACAAATCATTGACATAATTCCAGACGAAATTGACTTCGGTCGCTAGTTGGTTTAGTGCCTTGCAATGTTTGTCTTTTATGCGTAATTTGAGTGTCTTCATCCAATTATTTTAACAGTATTTTTCTTAATAGTGACTATAGTACAAGTATTTAAAACGACATTTCATGTCGTTCATATGGTTTACTCCAGTCGCTTATATCCTCGTGCTGAACCACGAGGTTTTACGCTCCAGTGGATAAAAAAAAGCTCAACCATATAGGGATGGTTGAGCATAAAAAGGATGTGTATAAAAGCACATCCAGAGGGTTTGAAAATCTTGCTGCAAATGATATTTCACTGATTATTGAATACAGTGGATCGTTTTCAGTACGTGAATTATGGAGTAATTTAGTCGACTATACAAATAGATTTTTCCTATTAATCCAAGACAAATATTCAATGAAAGATTCATCTTTTTTTCTTAACAATTTAAATTATCTTACTATTTTTACAATTATTTTAGAAAAATTAAAAAAACTGTCATAATTCATAACACTCAATACTGTATAAATTTTGAATAAAAGGCATTTTAAATACACCTTTATGTGATCAAAAAAAACACCAATTAAACTCAACTTTTTGCTTGAATGTGTACGCGTGCTTTCATTTGTGCCAACACAATACCCGTTAAAATAATCAATCCACCGATACTGTGATAACTCCCCCACACTTCTGCCAACCAAAAATATGCAATGATAGCCGTGAAAACAGGCATCAAATTCATAAAAATACTGGTGCGATTTGGCCCTAAATATTGAACGGCCAACATCCATACCAAAGGTGCAATAATTGAAGGAAATATACCTGCATACAGCACACTTAAACCATTTTGGCTATTTAAATGATCCAAGCCGAACCACAAAATAAATGGCAGATGGTAAAGTAAGGCGAATATAATTTGCACATAAAGACTCAGCATGAGCGGCAATTTTAAATTCCATTTCTTTAAAAACACCCCATAAAAGGCGTAAAAAAATACCGCCAAAACCATGAGCATATCGCCCGCATGTCCTGTCAGCTGACTGAGTTGACGCAAATCTCCTTGTGCAATCACATACAACAAACCCGAAAATGAAATAATGCAGCCCAAAACCGCAAATCGTGTCGGAATGTCTTTTAAGATCAGCAATGAAACCAAAACCGTAAACATGGGAATAAACGCATTAATAATGCCCATATTGGTTGCAGTGGTGTAATTGGCTGCGGTATAGCTTAGACCTTGATACAGCACCAAACCAAAAGCACTAAGCACTGCCAACTGTTTCAAATGTGGACGAATCAACTCACGCTGCTGCCAAACTTTGGGCAATATCCACGGGGTTAAAATCAGAAAAGCAATCAACCAGCGATAAAAACTGATACTGACGGGTGAAATATACTCCGCCACATACCTCGTTACTGCAATATTTAAAGACCAAATCAATACCGCAATCAATGGCAATAAAATTGCCCAAAATACGCCTTTATCTGACCGTATCATGTATTCATCATCCTTGTTGTACCAAACAGCATACCTGCTGTGAAACCCTTTTCTATAACTGACTTGTGATGCAAAGTGCTAAAAACCCAGTGTCTATTTATGGCACTTTTCGCTCGATTTATCCATCAATAAAATAAAATGCAGATACGAATTACATTTTTCTGCGCAATATCACGGCTATGCGGGATTCCATCAGTGTCGTAAATTTCTTTGCTATAAAACTTGCTGTACCCAAAAATTACAGTTACAACAGTAGCGGTAAAATACAGATTCTAGGAAGCAACTATGCGCACTTCAGTTTATGACATTGCAGTAAAAACCAATCAGGGTACGGAAACCACATTAAATCAATATGCAGGAAAAGTGTTGTTGATCGTGAACGTGGCATCAAAATGTGGCTTAACCCCGCAATACGAAGGCTTACAGCAACTCTACGCAGCAAAACAGGCACAAGGCTTAGAAATTTTAGCCTTTCCATCGAATGATTTCTTGGCACAAGAACCGGGCAGCGATACAGAAATTCAGGAATTTTGCTCACTGAATTATCAGGTGAGTTTTCCATTGTTTGCTAAAATTCCAGTCGTGGGTGCAGAAAAACATCCTCTCTACACGGCTTTAACGCAAGCAATTCCTGAACGTATTGGTGAAGGCCCATGGTGGAAAGATTTGGTTGATTACGGCTTAACCCCAAATGAACCACCTGAAGTATTGTGGAACTTTGAAAAGTTTTTGGTGAATAAACAAGGTGAAGTGGTGGCGCGTTTTGCCCCAGATTTAACCGCAGATGACCCGCGCATTGTAGAAGCGATTGAGGCTGAATTGGCTAAATAATTTTTTATTCAGCAAGTTAAAGAGTTCTTTCATAAATTCTCTTTAAATCAATAATTCAGCTCCCTCATCCTCTTGCGGAATATATTCCTCATCCTGAGCCATATATGGCGCAAGAGAAGGGACTATCAATATCAATTCGACGCATTACTTATGATCATTTTTCTTTTATGAAAGAAGTGTAATTCATAGGAGTTTCTTTAAAACTCCTATTTTTTTTGATTTAGACAAAAAATTAAGATTTGTTATTGCTTTGCAACAATCTGTTTTTTATTCATATTTTCGTTTTATATTCATTCTCAATGAGTACCAAAAATCACATGAATATGAAAAATGTATCTTCGAAGACACTACTTCCGTTTGCACTATTGAGTTCTGCCTTGCTACTCAGCGCCTGTGATCAAATGAACACGCCGCAAACGCAAACAACTAATCAAGATGATTCCAACGCATCATCCAACAGCAATACAAACCCAACCAACGCTCCATTAAGCAGTGGCAATATGTTCTATATTGTGCGCGATGTGGCTGATCTACAGCTCAAAGCAGGTCAATATGTCGAACAACTGAATCAAACCAAGTCTGAATTGCAAACCGCTGTAGATGCGCAAGATCCACAACAATTACAAATTGCAGCGACTCAATTACAACAGCAGTTACAAGGCTTCAATCAAACACTAAGCAGCCTAGACTTAAAAACACAGGAAATTGATACCATCCGTCAAAACTTATTGGCTGCCAATCAGCAAGTTTTGGCTTCACCATTTTTAAATGGACAAGTCGATTTAAGCAAAGTGGACTTTAAGAAACTGGAACAGCAAATGGGGAGTATTCAAGCTGAAATGCTAAAACTGGCGGGGATGATTTTACAAGGTGAGTCAAATCAGCCTACTGAAACTACCAATACAGCATCTTAAGCAAAGATAAGGCTTCAATTCCAAACAGCATAAAAAAAGCCACTCTTTCGAATGGCTTTTTTCAATCTTAAACCGACAATTAAAGTGCGCGGTTTTTGATTTTGCGGATGGTTTCCAACTGTGCAGCAGTTTCTGCCAAAGCAGCCAAAGCAGCAGCAGAGTCCAAATCGCTCTTTTGATTTGCCAACAATTGTTCAGCGTGTTTACGCGCTTCAATAATTGCCGCTTCATCTAAGTTTTCTGCACGAACTGCAGTATCTGCAAGAATCGTAACAACATGCGGTTGAACTTCTAGAACGCCACCAGATACATAGATTAATTCTTCTGTACCATTTTCCAGCAGAACGCGGATTGCACCCGGCTGAAGCAAAGTTACCAGTGGTGCGTGACCCGGCATAATACCGAGTTCACCGCCAGCACCTTTTGCAATTAGCATAGTCACAGTGCCCGAGTACAAAGACTCTTTTACACTTACAACATCACATTGCATAGTCGCCATGAGAATCTCCTAAATTAGAGCTGCTAATTAAAGTTTCTCGGCTTTAGCAATCACTTCGTCAATACCACCAACCATATAGAACGCTTGTTCTGGGATATGATCGTATTCACCAGCTAGAAGACCTTTAAAGCCACGAATTGTATCTTTAAGCGGTACAAGTTTACCAGGCGCGCCAGTAAATACTTCAGCTACGTGGAACGGTTGAGAGAAGAAACGTTGGATCTTACGTGCACGGTATACAGTAAGTTTGTCTTCTTCTGACAATTCGTCCATACCAAGAATTGCGATAATGTCTTTCAATTCTTTATAACGTTGAAGAACGTTTTGAACTGAACGAGCAATTTCGTAATGCTCAGTACCAACAACTAATGGATCTAACTGACGTGAAGTTGAGTCTAGTGGATCGATCGCAGGGTAAATACCTTGAGATGCAATATCACGGCTCAATACTACAGTTGCGTCTAAGTGCGCGAACGTTGTAGCAGGTGATGGGTCAGTCAAGTCATCGGCAGGTACGTATACAGCTTGAATAGATGTAATCGAACCAGACTTAGTTGAAGTAATACGTTCTTGAAGAACACCCATCTCTTCTGCAAGTGTAGGCTGATAACCTACTGCAGATGGCATACGACCTAGAAGTGCTGATACTTCAGTACCTGCTAGTGTATAACGGTAGATGTTGTCTACGAACAATAATACGTCACGACCTTTACCGTTCTCATCTTTTTGATCACGGAAGTACTCAGCCATAGTCAAACCAGTTAACGCTACGCGTAAACGGTTACCAGGCGGCTCGTTCATCTGACCGTAGACCATTGCTACTTTGTCAAGAACGTTAGAGTCTTTCATTTCGTGATAGAAGTCGTTACCTTCACGAGTACGCTCACCAACACCAGCGAATACAGATAAACCTGAGTGCGCTTTAGCGATGTTGTTGATCAACTCCATCATATTTACGGTTTTACCAACACCCGCACCACCGAACAGACCAACTTTACCACCTTTCGCGAACGGGCAAAGTAAGTCAATGACTTTAATACCAGTTTCTAAAAGGTCAGTAGAAGCCGCTTGTTCTGCATAAGAAGGCGCTTGACGGTGAATTGGTAAACGCTCTTCAGTTGCAACTGGACCAGCTTCGTCGATAGGGCGACCAAGAACGTCCATGATACGACCAAGTGTCGCTGTACCTACTGGTACAGAGATTGGCGCGTTAGTGTTAGTTACGTTCAAACCACGCTTAAGGCCTTCAGTAGAACCCATTGCAATAGTACGAACTACGCCATCACCAAGTTGTTGCTGAACTTCTAATGTAGTTTCAGTACCGTCAACTTGGAGAGCGTCATAGATCTTAGGAACGCTGTTGCGTTCAAACTCGACGTCGATAACCGCGCCGATGATCTGAATGATACGACCGCCACTCATTGCTGTCTCCTCAATTCAAACTAATAATGTTAAACGGCAGCGGCACCACCAACGATTTCAGAAATTTCCTGAGTAATCGCGGCTTGACGCAGCTTGTTATAAATAAGTTGTAGGCTCTTGATCAGTTCACCTGCGTTATCTGTTGCAGCTTTCATTGCAACCATACGCGCAGACTGTTCACATGCGATGTTTTCAATCACACCTTGATAAACCATAGACTCGATGTAACGAACCAATAAACCATTTAACAGCTCTTCAGCTTCTGGTTCATAGATATAATCCCAACCGTATTGACGGTTAAGAGTCTTATTTTCTTCAGCAGATGCTAAAGGAACAAGTTGTTCGATTTTCTGATCTTGAGTCATGGCATTGACAAAGCCGTTTGACACGAGGTAAATGCGATCTAACTCGCCTTTATCGTACGCATCTAACATCACTTGCACAGAGCCAGATAACTGTTCAAGACTTGGCGCGTCACCTACGTTTGTAGTTGCACCAAGCACTTTACCGCCGTAGTTTTTAAAAAACGAAACCGCTTTTTGACCAATTAAAGCAAACTGAACTTCAATTGACTGCTCTTGTTGTTGCTGTACATGCTTTACAACTTTCTTGAACAAGTTAATGTTCAAGCCACCTGCCAAACCACGATCTGAAGACACGATGATATAACCAACGCGTTTTACAGGGCGTTCAATCATATAACGGTGTTTGTATTCAGGGTTCGCCTGTACCAAATGAGCAATTACACGGTGCATATTTTCGGCATACGGACGGCCTTGAGCCATGCGCTCTTGCGCACGACGCATCTTAGAAGCAGCAACCATTTGCATCGCGCGAGTAATCTTTTGCGTGCTCTTGATACTAGCAACTTTGGCGCGAATTTCTTTTAAATTTGCCATACGCTTAACCTAGTATTCGAAAGCCCTTTCAGGCTTCCGAAGGTTGATTCCGTGAACCAAACCCCTAACTAGCCAATGCTAAATTAGTAAGTTTGAGTCGCTTTAAAGCTTTCAATACCTGCTTTGATTGCAGCTTCGATGTCTTTGTTGAAATCACCAGTTTCATCGATTTGTTGCATTAACGCAGCATGTTCTGAACGGAAGTAAGAAATTAACGCAGCATCAAAGTCTACGATTTTCTTCACTTCTACGTCAGCCATGTAGCCTTCGTTAGATGCATAAACTGAAACAGCTTGGTCAGCAATTGAGTATGGCGCATATTGTTTCTGCTTCATTAACTCAGTTACACGTTGACCATGTTCAAGTTGCTTACGAGTTGCTTCGTCAAGGTCAGAAGCGAACTGAGCAAACGCTGCCAATTCACGGTATTGCGCCAAAGCGGTACGGATACCACCAGACAATTTTTTGATGATCTTAGTTTGAGCAGAACCACCAACACGCGATACAGAAATACCCGCGTTCACAGCAGGACGGATACCCGCGTTGAATAATGATGTTTCTAAGAAGATCTGACCATCTGTAATCGAAATTACGTTGGTTGGTACGAATGCAGATACGTCACCTGCTTGAGTTTCAATAATCGGCAATGCAGTTAAAGAACCAGTTTGACCTTTAACTTCACCGTTAGTGAATTTCTCAACGTAGTCAGCAGATACACGAGAAGCACGCTCAAGTAGACGCGAGTGTAGATAGAACACGTCACCTGGATACGCTTCACGACCTGGTGGACGACGTAAAAGCAATGAAATTTGACGATACGCAACAGCTTGCTTAGACAAGTCATCATAAATGATTAACGCGTCTTCACCACGGTCACGGTAGTATTCACCCATTGTACAACCAGAGTACGGAGCTAAATACAGCATTGCTGCTGGATCAGATGCACCTGCTGCGACAACAGTGGTATACGCCATAGCGCCAGTTTCTTCTAGCTTACGTACTACGTTTGCGATAGTCGATTGTTTTTGACCAATTGCTACGTATACACACTTAATGCCAGAGTTTTTCTGAGCGATGATCGCATCGATCGCCATTGCTGTTTTACCAGTTTGACGGTCACCAATGATCAACTCACGTTGACCACGGCCTACAGGGATCATGGTATCAACTGATTTATAACCAGTTTGAACAGGTTGATCCACTGATTGACGCCAAATTACGCCTGGTGCTACTTTTTCTACAGCATCAGTTAATTTTGCATCAATAGGGCCTTTACCATCAATTGGGTTACCCAAAGCATCTACCACACGGCCTAAAAGTTCTGGACCAACCGGAACTTCTAATACACGACCTGTGCAACGTGCTTTTTGACCTTCTTGAAGGCTTAAGTAGTTACCTAAAACAACGACGCCCACTGAATCCTGTTCTAGGTTCAGTGCCATACCAAATAAGCCGCCGTCGAATTCGATCATTTCACCGTACATTGCATCAGCAAGGCCGTGAATGCGCACAATACCGTCGGATACCATAACAATGGTACCTTCGTTTTTAGCGGTCGCGCTGGTGTCCAGATCGCCGATACGCTGTTTAATGAGCGCACTGATCTCGGATGGATTCAGTTGTTGCATTGCGCTATACCTCAATCTTTTATTAGTTCAGTCTTCGCAATTAAGCTAAAAGACGTGTCCGCATTTTTTCAAGCTTGTTAAGCGCAGAATCATCTATCACTTGGTCGCCTGCACGAATAACCACACCCGCAATTAACGCTGGGTTCACTTCTACAGAAACATTTACTGCCGCAGCGAAACGTTTTTCTAACGCTTGAGCAAGAATTTGTTCTTGTACAGAAGTCAATGGGAATGCTGATTCAATCACAACATCCACAGTATTGTTATTCTGTGATTTGAGCTGTTCGTATTCTGCTTGAATTTCAGGAAGCAAAGCCAAACGGTTGTTTTCAGCAAGCAATGTCAAAAAGTTTGACACTGCTGCAGTTTGGTCTTCACCTAAAACTTTGGCAAAAATACTCACCTGCTCAGCAGGCGTAAGCTCAGGGCGATTTAAGTAAGCTGAAAATGCTTCGTCTTGCACCGCAGCACTGAGCAAGTTAAGTGCTGTTGACCAATTGTCAGTTGCACCTTGCTCAGAAGCGTAAGCAAATGCTGCTTTAGCGTATGGGCGTGCCAACGTCAAGAGTTCAGCCATAATCTGCCTCTCTCTTAAAGTTTAGCAGCCAGCTGAGTCAGCATGGCATTGTGAGCTTCTGCGTCAACTTGCTGGCTAAGAATTTTCTCTGCACCAGTTACTGCAAGCGCAGCTACTTGTTGACGTAATTCTTCGCGAGCAGAATTGATTTCTGTATCAACAGCTTCTTTCGCTTGTTGACGAATACGCTCACCTTCAGCAGATGCTTGGGTACGCGCTTCTTCTACCAATTGTGCTGCACGACGATTCGCTTGTTCGATCAATTGAGCCGCTTGTGCTTTAGCTGCATCTAATTCAGCTTTCACTTGAGCTTGCGCATCGGCAAGATCAGCTTTGGCTTTCTCAGCTGCATTTAAGCCGTCAGCAATACGACGCTGACGCTCACTAATCGCATTGATTAGTGGTGGCCATACAAACTTCATGCAGAATGCGACGAAAATCGCAAATGCAATCGCTTGGCCAAACAATGTGAGGTTGATATTCATTGCAAATTCCTCAAATAGTGAATTTCGGAATTAAGCTGATTAACCTACAAATGGATTAGCGAAGATGAAGAACAAGCCAATACCAACACCGATCATAGGCACAGCATCAAGAAGACCTGCGATTAAGAACATACGAGTTTGAAGTTGTGGAGCCAATTCTGGTTGACGAGCAACAGCTTCAAGGAAGCGACCGCCTAAAAGACCAAAACCAATCGCAGTACCTAAAGCACCGAAAGCGATCAAGATAGCAGATGCAATTGCAACTAGACCTAAAGTGAGTTCCATGATAATTCCTCAGAGGTTAGGTTTTATACCAAATTAAGTTAAAAAATTGTGTGCCCAACCGCCCGATGACAGTTAGGCCATACCATTAATGCTTTTCGCTTGCCATGCTCATGTACACGATAGTCAACATCATGAAAATGAATGCTTGTAGCGTAATAATCAAAATGTGGAAAATCGCCCAAGGCACAGACAATGCCCACTGGATCCAGAACGGTAATAACGCGATAAGAATGAAGATTAACTCTCCCGCATACATGTTACCGAACAGTCGTAGAGCCAATGAAACTGGTCGCGCCAAGAAAGTAGTCAATTCCAACAATAAGTTGAATGGAATTAAAAGCACTTTAGCAACTGGATTACTTGGGTTGAATGGGTTAAGTGCCAACTCACCAACGAAGCCGCCAACACCTTTCTCACGAATACTATAGAAAATAATTAAGAAGAATACAGAAATAGACATACCTAAGGTAATGTTTGGATCTGTAGTCGGAACAATTTTAAAGTAAACCTGATGAGGGTCCACACCCAGCATAGATGCAATCGCCTGTTGAGCTACATAAGGAATAAAGTCAACAGGGATCAAATCCATCAAGTTCATGAGGAAAATCCACACGAAAATGGTTAATGCTAAGGGTGCAATTAATCGAGACTTCCCATGGAAGGTATCACGTACACTTGAATCCACAAACTCGATAATCACTTCAATTACTGACTGGAATTTACCAGGCACGCCTGAATTTGCAGCTTTCGCAACAATCCAGAACAATAAACAGAAGATCAGACCAAGTCCGATAGACCAACCCATTGAATCCAAGTGAATAGCAGTGAACCCCATCTGTTGAGCTTCTTCAGCAGACTCAGCCAACTTCCATGAACCGTCTGGCATTTTGCCATAGGTCATATTGGTCAAGTGATGCTTGATATACTCGGTCGAAGTAAGGGCATGTTCTTCAGCAGCCATAAATCACACCTGGTCAATGTAAAAAAACTAATAGAACAAACGAACATCGCGTGCTGCTTGATATCTCGCCTATTCCTGAAAAACTTTTCAATTTTTGCTGCGTTTAGACTCGTTTTTGTAATCGTGACACCCAAAATGGCGCAACCCACGACATGCTTTGAACGAGCATAAAACCACAAAACAATGCCACCGGGGATAACGGCTGTACATTGCTTAAAATTAAAATGAATCCTACGATCACGATTGCAAACTTACCGAGCATTCCTCTATACATGTTCGAAAGAACCTGTCTGGACGCTCGTGCACCTGCTGCTCGAAACGACTGCCATGAAAAATAACAACTTGCCAACCAACAAACACTAGCACCAAGTGCAGCGCTTAAGGCAGCCGTTGAGTCTTTCAAGACCCACGCTATCAGGGCTGAAACTGGAATCATGAATGCTTGTAAGAAGACCAAAGCTTTAGCTAATCGTCGGTCAATCAAGCGACTAGTTCGGCTCATTTTTTTATCCACTCACAGCATTAATGCTTGACAAGTTCAACTGATGATCGTTTTTTATCGCAGGCATTATAGAGTTAGCCCCCTGAACATGCAATCGTTTCCCGACCTTAGTCGTGTTTTTTTGCATGTTTGTCTCGGAATTGTCATATTTCAATTTTGCTTAAAAAACGCATCATTTTCGTGCATTTAATACACAAGCCTTGGTTTGCTTGGCTAATTGCTGCCACGCTTGCACAAAATCATCTGCACCGCGCATGCTTTCATCGACCTTTTGAAACACAATTGGATTCAATTTCATATACTGATTTTTACTGGCATGTCCTTCTGCAAGTAGGCACATTTTTGGATTTGGTCGGTGATCGTTCAAATATTTAATTTGTGCGACTGTTGGCGCAATATGCGGATCATTGGTCATCGACCCAGAAAATTCTAAATTTAAGGCACGTTCTAAATATTGATAGGCATCGTGATAAGCCCAATATGGCTGTACTGCAGTTTGAGTCTGAAACTGACTTGCACTTTTGAATAAACTCTGTGCGAAGGCACGTGCGTTATTCCAATAAGCATCGCGATGTTCAGGCATTTGCTGAGAACGTAACGCGGCAATAAAGAAGCCGATACGCACCGCATTGTTTGGGTCTAGCCAGACATGGCTGTCTACTGTATTTTTTAATGCTGCACCACGTTCTGAACGCTGCGGCAAAGTTTTCATAATGCCCGTATCTAATAAAGCAATCGCTTTAGGATTTTGATGTAATACACGTTCTAGCGGTGCTTCATGCGCCTTACCTAGCCAAATAATTAAATCCGCATCTTGGATGATTTTTCGATGTGCAGGCGTGAGCGATACATCATGCCCTGTTTGATCTGCCAGTAATAACGTGGGTGTTTCGATATTTTGCGTGACTTTTTGGGCAATCAAATAGATAGGATGGGTAGACACCACCAAAGCCTGCGCCATGCTGACAGTACTGCATAACGCTAAGAAACAGAAACTAAATAAACGAAACATTGCGGCATATCACGAAAAATCGACAAATGTTATAATATAACAAATTTATAAAAATACCTACGTATAATCGAAACTAATAACGCTTCATGCTAAGATTTACTGTCGTTTTTCTTTTAAAGTTCAACTGGGGTGGCTATGAGCTTATGTTCGCACGAGCATCACAATGCATTACATGGCGTTCACGACCATCACAATGTCGATCAACGTCTTGCCGAAGCTGAAAGTTTATGTGCGGCAACAGGTGCTCGTTTAACACCGTTACGTAAAGAAGTGTTGGAACTCATTCTCAAGGCATCTGCACCAATGGGTGCTTATGATTTATTGGCGAAAATTAAAAGTGAGTCTGATCGTCCTGCAGCACCGCCAACGGTGTACCGTACTTTGGATTTTTTACTGGAAAAAGGACTAATTCACCGTTTGACTTCAATCAATGCCTATATTCCTTGCTGTCATCCACGTGAAGGACACCAAGCGGCTTTTTTGATCTGTACTGAATGTAAAGTCGTTAAAGAAGCTTCAGCGCAAGGTTTATTAGAGCAACTCGATCAGTTGGCAGCCTCTGACCGCTTTAGCCCGCATCACAGCATTATTGAGATTTCTGGAAAATGTCAGCAGTGCAACAGCAAATAACCACTGCACCGCTCATCGCCTTGCACAATATTCAGGTGCGAATAGATGAGCGCGATATTTTAAAAAATGTCGATTTTGAATTGCATGCACATGAAATTGTCACGCTAATTGGCCCCAATGGCGCAGGAAAATCGACTCTAATTAAAGTCTTGCTTGGCATTGTCAAACCAAATGCAGGCAAGCTCGTAAATGCTCGCAAATTGACCTTTTCTTATGTGCCGCAAAAGTTTAATCCTTCACACAGCTTACCTTTAAGAGTGAAAGATTTACTGGCTTTAGAAAAATGCCCAGACGCAATTAAAGCAGAAATTATCCGCGATACTGGCATTGCCAAACTGCAAGATTCAAAAGTACAACAACTGTCTGGTGGTGAGCGGCAACGGGTGCTATTGGCACGCGCCTTATTACGTCAACCTGATGTTTTAGTACTGGATGAGCCGATGCAAGGACTAGATATTCAGTCCGAAGCTGAACTGTATGACTATGTGCGCAACTTACCCAGCAAATATGGCTGTGCGGTATTGATGGTGTCGCATGATTTGCAATGGGTCATGCAAGGCACGCATCGTGTGGTCTGTTTAAACAAACATATTTGCTGCAGCGGCTTGCCCGAGAATGTGCAACAACATCCTGAATATCAAGCTATTTTTGGAACCAATCGGGTGTTTTATCAACACCACCATGAACACTGTGCACATGGGGATCATGCCGAGCCTTGTCAGCATGATTCACGTCCTCATATTCACCCTGAACCGGAAGCTTAACCCATGATGGATTGGCTACAATTGCTGTTACCTGCATGGATCATGGGCAGTTTATTGGTATTTTTGACCGCCCCACTTGGCTGTTTAATGCTGTGGCGACGCATGTCCTTTTTTGCCGACACGATGGCGCATGGCACCTTATTGGGGGTGGCGATTGCAGGGGCGTTGAGTTTGCCTCTGTGGATGGGCGTGACATTCTTGGCATTATTATTGGTGGGTGTTTTGTGGATTTTACATGATCCACGGTTGCCGAATGATGCATTATTGGCGCTCTGCTCTGCGACCTTGCTCTGTTCAGGTTTGCTCTTTATTCAACATATTCCGAGTTTGCGTCCTGAGTTGCTGAGCTATTTATTTGGCGATTTACTCACCATTTCATGGGCAGATTTACCCGTATTTGCTTTGGTCATTATTGCAGCCTTAGCGGTACTCTATAAGTTTTGGCAGGCTCAAATTCAAATTGCAATTGACCCTGACATTGCAGTCAGTGAAGGTGTGAATGCACAATGGCAACGTCTGATTTTTATGTTGTTATTGGCATTATTTACAGTATTGGCTTTACGTGCAGTCGGCTCTTTATTGATGGGTGCATTGTTGGTGATTCCTGCCTTAACCGCACGTTTATTGGCTCACTCGCCTAAACAAATGGTGATTTGGGCGTTTATTGTGGCGCAAATTGCAGTCAGCGTAGGTTTATGGTCAAGTGCAGGCTTAAATATTTCGACAGGTTTAAGTATTGTGATGACTATGGCGATCATTTTTGCGGTGATTTTTAGCGTTCAAAAAGTCAGAACCATGGCTTAGTTTTTCGTTCATGAGTATCTATATTTTTGTATTGCAGCAATGAGCATTACGACTAAAAGTGGCAGCATATACACTATCCACAGTGCCATATCACTGTGAATCACTTGCTGTAAAAGACTCAATTGCTGCTGACCTTCTGAAACAGCATTCCAATCTATTGTTTGTAGATAAAACATTGCATGAATGGCAATCAACAACACAGCTGTGATATTAATCAACACCACACTTTGCCACACCGTATGTTTAAAATAAGTTTGCAAAGCGGCAAATACAAAAGAAAAAATCAAATTGATACTCAAATGTGCCATCAAAGCAATTGGCCAAAACACGCTATCTACTGAAAACTGAATCGCTAATCCAATTGCAATTAAAGTTGAAAAACTCAAAAGCAACATGCTAATCCAACAATGTTGCCAATAAAGTGCTCGCGGTATACCTTTAATATTCAACGTATATCTCAATCTATTTTTTTATAATTACAACATACACTTTTGTTTAATTGAAGACATTACTGATGCACCAAACTCAACAAAAACGCAGCACCTGCAAACAATGCAGCAAAAGTACGATTCATAAATTTTTGCTGCTTCGGTGATCTTAACAAACGCAAAACTTTTGCAGCCAAGCCCGTATAGCCCGCCATCACAATCAAATCAATACTAATCATGGTCAGTGCCATAATTGCATATTGCGTCCATTGCGGTTTAGATAAATCTAAAAATTGCGGTAAAACTGCCAATAAAAACACAATTGCTTTGGGATTGCTCATATTAACCAGAAAGCCGTACATCACCAATTTTCCAGCAGATTTTCGCGTCAACTCATGCTGAATTTCAATCGACTGTGCAGGCGCTACCCATTGCAAATACGCCAGATACAACAAATACGCCACACCAAACCATTTCACAATCAGAAATGCCCAAGGCGTTGTCGCAAATAATACCCCTGCCCCTGCGGCTACAATCGCAATTTGCAATAATAAAGCCAGTTGTAGACCAATCGCATTCCAATAACCATGTCGAAAACCATAACTCAAACCGCTCGACATCGAAGCAATCGCACCCGCGCCAGGTGAAACACTAATCACCCAACAGGCCAACATAAACGCAATCCAAACTTGATAAGACATATATCGCTGCTTTTCACAAGACAGTGCATTATATGATATTTCACTTAATCTCATGGCTAAAAACGTTGAATAAAATCGGGTTCGGGCTATTAAGCCTGCATGCAATCAGGCACAATAAAGTCAACTTTATAGAAAACAACAAATTTTCAGGAGCTATACATGACTGCCCAATCTGTAATTTTGCCACTACCTTCAGATCATGCTCGCTTTCTTGTACTTCGTTTAAAATACTTAAGCATTGCTGAATTAAAAGAAAAATTGGCTGACTTGTTTAGCACACGGGATCGTTTGATTACCCAACATCCACATGCCCAAATTAAAACTGGCGTTGCTTTTGGTCCTGAACTTTGGGCACAACTCTATGAGCAATCTCCAGATGGTTTTAAACAATTACAACCGATTCAAGGTGCGTACCCAATGCCTGCCGTGCCTGCAGATGTGATCATTCACCTCGCCAGTACACGTGCGGATATTTGCTTTGCACTTAGTCAGGCCTTTTTTGAGGGGATTCAAGACAAAATTGAAGTCTTGGATGAACGGGTTTGTTTCCGTTATTTTGATGGACGCGACATGACTGGCTTTATTGATGGTACCGAAAACCCACAATTTCCAGATGATCGTGCCGAAGTTGCACTTTTAGGCGAAGATGCAGGCGTGTTTGCCGATGGTTCATTTATTTTTGCACAGCGCTATTGCCACGATTTAGAAAAATGGAAAAAGCTCAAAGTCGATGCCCAAGAACACGTGATTGGACGTACCAAGCTAGAATCGATTGAATTAGATGAAGATGTACAACCTGAAAATTCGCACGTTTCACGTACTGTCGTTGAAGATGATGCAGGCGATGAGATGGAAATTTTGCGTCACTCGCTGCCTTATGGCGATGGTCAGGGCGATCAGGGTTTATTCTTTATTGCTTATACCAAAGATTTGAGCATTATTGATGCCATGTTAGAACGTATGTTTGGTACTTCAGGTGATGGCATCCATGACCGTTTATTGCACTTTGTGACTGCCATGGATGGCGCATATTACTTTGCCCCAAGTGAGGAGCTGCTAGAAGAAGTTTTGGAAGGTTGATCAAAGCTATCATGAAGTTGCTACAAAGCGACTTCATGAGGATTATCCTATACATCAAATAACATCGGACAGCATAATATATGCCTTTACCACTCCATTTTTTTTACTAATATAATCAATACTTAGGAAAAAATTATCTTTGTTTTTTGCAATATGGTTTATTTTGACTCGATCCCCTTGGATGAGATAAGACTTTTTCCGAATAAAATAACGATCAAACAAGAATGCTTTAGGAGAAGTTATCATCAGATTTTGAATCTCTCTTCCTAAGTCATCTTTAAGCACATAAACTTTATAACCATTTAAAAAATAAGTACTTATATTCATGTTTGGAGCCAAAGATTTCCATTCCTCTTGTCTTGAATAGCTTCCAGACTTTAATGTATAGATTCTTTTGTAGCTGATTGCTCCATCTTTGAACCTTTCAATAATCTGATTATTTATAAATTCAGGATCATACAAAGGACTTAAATAAAATTCTTTTGCCTTCAGGGAAGAAATTTCAAATATTCGATACTGCCCACTTGGATTACAGTCTTCAGTATAATTGACCACTACATATTTTTTTAAAGGAATACCAAAATACTCTACTGAAAAAGCATCTTTATCAAAACAATAGTCTTTTTTATTAAATAATAAGAAATTTTCTCCGTTTTCATTATAATAAATACTATTTTTTTCTTTAATCAATATTTCTTCTGCCGATACATAACAAGTAAAAAGCAATAAAAAAAATAGATAAAATTTATTTAAACCCATCTCTTTTCTCAACCTCTTTTAATATTTTTATAAATAATTTTTTTCTTTCAGCCATACCATTATTTCCACCGTTTATTCTCCTACTAACAGATTCAACAACTTTTAAATGATAGTTATCACTATAAGTGCCATTTAAATCTTTATATCCTTTGTGAATTAAACTATCAGCATTTTTAAATACATTAAAAGCCCAGACTGAGCTATCTACAGCATGAAATAAATCATCACAGAGTAATTCCGGATTATTAACCACGTCAATTCCAGAATAGCTTTTATATTTTTTATACGCACTTTTCCAAGTTAGCTGAATTAAGCCTCGCCCTTTGTATTTAGGGCCATCTCCTAAAGATGTGTTTCCTTCAGCCAAAATTTGTTTTCTTCTTCTACATGCTCGGCTTTTTTTTATATCACAAACAGATGGTGGAAAATTTGAAATATCATAATCCTTACCGCTCGCATACTCAATCAATGTATTAAAATGATCACACTCATGATAAATTTGTGCTAAAAAATGACATAACATTAATTTGTCTTTAAGATTATGCTTAATTAGGCTTTTGTTTAACTCTATAACAAATTTTTCAGGTGGAGTATTATGTGTCGATCGCCCTTTCATTACACGATGAGAAAATAGTTTATTAGAGCCATAAACAGCTTTAAAAAAACTTAATGAAACTATCTCCTCTAAATTATACTTGATACTTTTCTCAATACTCGGCCTACCCTCTGCCGTGATACCTTTAACAACCTCCACATCCAAACGCAATTCAACCGCATCTGCACGCATTCTTTTTGCACTATAAGTCACAGGGCTTAAAGCATCCCCATTCGGCTTTAATACTCTAAATTGCAAACGCTGCCCCACCATACTGAACAATGGAGTACTGCCATTTAAAATGGTAATTATCTGTTTTTTACCCGTATCCAACATCAACATTTCAATATCAGTTGGAGTTTCAATTAACTGCTCACCTGTTCTATCTTTTAGTTTTAATTCAGATCGGCTTTTGAAATTACTATATGGTTCATCGAGTTGTATTAAAATCGGCTGCTGTGAGCCATTTTTAGAATTTACCTCACATTTCACGACAAATTGATCATTTGAAGTTAACACCAAAATTTCAATATCACGCTGTGGTGATGACAATACCTCCACGATCCCATTTTCATTGGTATATCGTTCATAAGCATTTTTCCGCCCTCTAGGTCTTGATTGAATAGGAAAATTTGAAACCACTTTCCCAGCACAATCTACCACTTTAAAAGTAGTTGTAACAATTCTAGCTTTGGTTTCACCTAATTCTTTTTGTTTATATTCTTCAATTGTTTTAGGTAACTGAATTTTTATTGGATCTTGTGATGATGAACCAATAGATGTATGAATGACCTTAAAAACAGTAAAATCTTTTTGATTGGGTGGTTTTGCCAGTATTTCTACTGTTCTTTGTGGAGATGCCTGAAATACAAACTGCCCATGAAGATCAGTTTTCTGAAGATTTTCACGTTTTGAACCTTGGTATCTAGACATAACATTTAAGTTGATCACCCGACGCCCTGAACGATCATAAAATTTTGATGTAATTGTGACTAAATTACTCATTAGCCTAAATCCTCTTCTGCATAAACTTCATCTTCTTCTAATTCTGTTTCTTCTTCTATTTCAGCCCATAATTCATCAATATTATTATCTTGTACAGCCAACTGAGTTAAATAGGTAATCCCCCCTAAAAATAATTGAGTTTAAAAGTAGAAAATCGAATAACCTTGATTTAAGGAGATTTTCTATGAAAACATCTAAGTATTCAGACAGCTTGATCATGAGTATCTTGAAGCAAGCTGA